>NZ_JAMPKB010000027.1:0-73722 GCF_039961925.1 Trichocoleus sp. DQ-U1
TTTTCGGGACGCTATCGCAATCGTAGAAAGCGGTTTGGCTTACGCTTCAACTTGATTGCGGGACTGTTGAACTACGAACTGGCACATACTCACTGATTCATGCAGGAGGTCTAGTGTCTAGCTCGGTGTTACTAGAATGGATTGAACGGCAAAATCAACCCGGTTTGCACGACAGCATCAGCCTCACGGGTGGCGAACCGCTGCTTCATGCTCCCTTCCTAGCTAAATTTCTGCCTGTTTTGCGCCACTCCACAGGGTTGCCACTCTACCTAGAAACTGGTGGTCATCGTCCAGAACAACTAGCCCCGATTTTGCCCTTCCTGGACTCTGTAGGCATGGATATGAAGCTGCCTAGCGTCAGTGGAGAACAAAGGTGGGAAGCGCACAGGGAATTTCTCCAGCTTTGCCATGACTCACGGGTTGATAGTTTTGTCAAATTAATTATTTCTAGCCAAACTGAGCCATCTGAGCTGGAACAGGCATCTGAATTGGTGGCAGCAGTTAGCCCTGCTATCCCGGTGTTTTTACAGCCAGTAACACCCCTACAAATGCCCCATCATCTGCCAGTGTTTGCCCCAACCCCCGCGCAGGTTCTGGAGTGGCAGGCATTAATGAAGCGAAGTCTCAAACAAGTGCGAGTTGTGCCACAGACTCACAAAATGCTGGGTCAACTTTAGAATTATTCATGGTTCATCAGGAATTCTCAGGAACTACGAATCCTGATTAGTAAATTTGTGTAGTTGAATAAAGAATTGATGAAGAACCGGAATACTTATGTGAAATTACTGTGTGGAAGACCGCTTTAAAGTTATCTTTAACCAGCTTTTAAAGTAACCGTCTGATGCTCGTGATAGTAAAAGTTCTGAGGCTAAGACATTATGAAAGCAAAGCATTGGCTTTGGACGGTTAGTTGCTCGCTGGCACTATCTACGCTCTCTATCACGGCAAATACCACCTGTACTTATGCCGCTTCCCTGGTTAATACTCTGGCGATTCCGGGGGAAAGTACGGATCTATTCCCGACTAATGGCGGCAATGGTGGTGCTAACATCAATCGCTTAGGTTTTTTCTCGGATCTATATTACGATCGCTACGAGAATGTGTACTACGGTTTGGGCGATCGCGGTCCAGGAGGCGGTGTACTTTCCTACGAAACCCGAGTTCAGAAATTTTCGCTGGATGTTGACCCAAACACGGGGACGATTAGCAACTTCAAGCTGCTGAAGACCATTTTATTTACTAAGGACGGTGAGAACTTCAACGGGTTGAACCCCCAGTTACTCAACGGCGATACCGGAATTCTGGGTCTTAGCTTCGATCCAGAAGGCTTTGCAGTTGCACCCAACGGCAACTTCTACGTTTCAGACGAGTATGGCCCCTCTGTTTATGAGTTCACTTCGACTGGTTCGTTCATCCGGGCCTTTGCCACTCCAAGCAACATACTTCCTCTAGCTGGAAGCGTTCCCAATTATGTCGATGGTCGCCCAATCCTTACTAGCGGTCGCCAGGATAACCGAGGCTTTGAGGGAGTGACTCTTAGCCCAGACGGTAGAAAACTGTATGCGATGCTGCAAGACCCGCTCGTAACTGAGGGAAGTCCCGATGGACGACGCAGCCAGAACTTGAGAATTGTGGAGTTTGATACGGCAACAGGTGATAGCGTTGCCCAATATATTTACCAGCTAGAAAGTCTTGCCGCTATTAACGATCGCATTCCCGGAACTGATGACGATTTTGGGCAGAATTCTCAAGGTCGTAATATTGGCATTAGCGCCATTACCGCCCTTAATAACAATGAGTTCCTAGTACTGGAACGCGATAATCGCGGCGTGGGCGAAGCCGATCCTCTAAGTGAAGCCCCAGTCGCCAGTAAGCGGGTTTACAAAATTGATCTCACAGGTGCCACAGATGTCAGCAACATCAGCTTGATAGGTACAAATACTTTACCATCTGGCGTAATACCTGTTAGCAAGTCTCTGTTTTTAGATGTTGCAGCGCAGCTGAAGGCGAGTGGTCAAGTAATCCCTGAGAAGTTGGAAGGTTTGACAATCGGGCCTAAGCTAACGGATGGTTCCTACGCAATTATCCTTGGCACGGATAACGACTTTAGTGTGACTCAGGGGAATGCTGGTCAGCAGGATGTTTGCACAGATGGTACAGCCTTTACTCTCGTATCTATTGATAGCGGCTGTCCCGCCGGACAAAAATTACTTCCAGGCTACCTCTACTCGTTCAAAGCTAGTGCTACAGAGTTAGAGGGGTTTGTACCTCCGGAAAAGGTGCCAGAACCAGCGGCAACGGCTGGATTAATGCTACTGGGTTTTGGCGGTTTGTTGCTTAAGCGGCGGCAATAAAAAGGCAATGTAAACAGTGCCCAAATTCGGGTGTACCAAAGGTACACCCGAATTTGGGGAAAGACAGGCACTCATGTAAAACAGAAGAATTCTTCAATCTCGTTACTCAGCTTACGCCTGGTAACGAAGATTTGGATGCGATCGCATCGGAAGAGTCTTTATATTGAGTCCTCGCGTGCGCCTTTGACTTTAGCTTTAGCTTTAGCAGCGCTACGCTTGAGGGCAGAAAGCCGCGTTTCGTATTTGCTCCGTTGCCGTTTGTTTGGGGTTAGCTCCAGCAAAGCTTTCAAAGCGCTACCCAAACTTTTGTAGGCGTTGGGGAGGGAATAACCAAAGCGGGTAGCAAGCGCGATCGCTTTTTCATCCGCTTCAATCATCTCTTTTACCTGCTTCTCCCCACTGTTTTTTTGATACAATCTCCAGCCTGAGACACCACACAAGGCTAAGGCTAATATCAACAGCAAGCCATCCTGCACCCACAGTTCGCCGACAGCACCGCCTAAACCAATTGCAAGCGCTGCCATTTCCCAGCCATCTCTAGGGATGGTGTCGTTTTGAATTCGGGCGACTTCGTGCCAAAACAGTAAATTCCGCTGATCGAGTGCTAGCTGATCCCATTTCACTAGATCAATTTGAACCTCAATTTGATCCTTGCCAATTTCTTCACAGCGGATCAGGGGTGGATTCACTTCAGTCGTTCCTTCGACTGTTACCCAGCTTTGCAATTCTGGCGGCAGTAAGGTTTTTAACCGCCGGAGTTCGCTCATCTCAGCTCTAGCAGAAGAGGTTGCATAGGATGTCATAGTCGTCCAGCCCCAGGAAATTCGCTTTTCAATCGTAAGGTTATTACTTTGGAGTATAGCGATCTTCGTGCCCGGATTCAGATTCACTCAGATGGGAATAGTCCCCGCTTCTTACGCGCTTCCATCGCTCTCTCCAACATTTGCAGTAATCCAGGAGCTTCTTCTTGAAGGGTAAGCAGTAGCCTTTCTCCCAATTCTCGATCGCCTGGATCTTTGCCGGTTGCCATCACCTCTTTCAGTCGAGGCATCGCTACATTATCAATAATTTGAATTAAACCTGACAAACAACGGTTGAATTGTTTTTCGGTAAGACTTGAATCTTCTAAGGGAAACTCAATGATGGCACGAATTTCGCCATCGTTTGGGTCATATTCCCATTGCAGCATTTTGGTTTCCCAGGAAATGCACAGCATTGTCTGGAGGATCGCTTCTTTGTAAGGATGATCTTTAACTCCAGATATAACTTGGGGCGCAAATACCTTGAAAAATTCCCCATCCTCATCCAGCTGGACAACAATCAAGAATTCGTCTACGTTTTCAGCTTGTACACCCGTCAGAATCCGGTACGCTTCTTCGTCAATATGATATTTCCAACCTTGATTGTCTAGATACGTGGCAATCTGTCGTAAAGTAGCGCCCATGACAGCCTCGCTGCGTCAGGTGGAGCAGGAATAACACGACACAGTATAACGTGCTATCTGACAACGGCATAGAGAAAGCCCTCTTTAGTTAGGGCTTGGGGCGATCGCTTGCTTCTAACGCTGTTCCGATCGGGGTTTGGGTTGGAGCTAGGATAGCGATCGCGTCTTTTGTTTCTCAAGCAATTTTGCTCCGAAAAACCCAATGCCAGATGCCTGCGGTACAGTTCAAATTTGCCTAGCGCTGGTAGGAACGACCGCCAAGATAGAGTGCTGCTGCGAGGGCGATTCCAGGTAATGTAATGACTGCTGCTAATGGAGAACGTAACCAACTCGCTTGCTCGTACCGTTCTCGATAATAAGTAGACCTAAGCGAACAGGGTTGAGCGGAACTGACTGAACCCAACAAAATGCTACTAGCGATCGCAGTGCTAGAAGCGATCGTAACCAAAGATAATTTTGTTTTCATACAGTTTTTTCTCCTACCGCGTTTTAGTGCAGGGAACGATCCTGAGCGATCGCGCAAAGTTTCATTTAATTCTAGCTGCCTCTGACTAAACTGGGGTGGAATGCTACGCAAGTGCAAAAAAAGGGGAGTGCGATCGCTCTAACTCAGACAAGCTAAAACTAAAGTGGTTTTTGTAACTGCACAACCCTTCCGGAAGCCTTTGTAGCATTTCAAGCCAGTACGTTTTCTGACAAAAATGCCTTTTCCTATCTAATTCGCACAGTCAAACTACCAACTGAAAACTGAAGAACTAACAAAAACTTGGAAAGCATTTATTGATGGTGCCATACAATTAGGTTGAAATTCAGTATTACTCCTGAATCGGAGCGTCTTTGAGGACTGTTAAAATACCCAGCAGTTTAGCTGTGTATATTGATATGAACTTAGAGCGATCGCTCATGAAGCTAGCCAATGCCGTATCTAAGCTTAATGAACTTTCATCAATGGAAATTTGTACTGAACCAAAATGTACTAAACAAGTTTCTAAACCAGGTCATAAATTGTGTTACGAGCATTGGAAGGCTAACAACACTCAAGCGTCACCCACACCAAAACCTAAACCGAAGCCTCAGCCATCGTCTTCCCCATCGCTGTTGTCCGCTACCAGCATCAGCGAGAAACTGGCAATACCCAAGCACAAAGTTAACCCCATTTTGGCTGAATTAGGATTGTTGAGCAAAGACCAGAACGGCTGGGTTGCTACCAAGTTAGGAATTAACTTCGGTGCGGTGCAAAAAACTTATTCGCAAGACGGCATGCTATACGTTCTCTGGTCTGAGTCGATTCTGACGAATCAAGCGTTCCTCACGACTATCCAAAGTATCAATGGTGATAGTTTAGAAGCAAGTACCAAGGAAGCAACCAGCGAACAAGGGTTTCGCGAGAAGTTTCGGGCTAGCGCACAGCATCGCACCACTGATGGGCATTGGGTTCGATCAAAGGCTGAAGCTCTGATTGATAATTGGTTGTATGTTTCGGGAATCGTTCATGCTTACGAACGACGACTACCCATTGAGGAAGAAGCGTACTGTGACTTTTATCTTCCATCAGGGAGAGTGTATATCGAGTATTGGGGATACGACAACGATCAAGAGTATGCGGCACGTAAGCGAGTTAAGCAGGAGCTATATCAGAAGTACCAGCTCAACTTAATCGAATTATCGGATGAACATATCAAGAATTTGGATGATTGCCTGCCCAGAATATTACTGAAGTTTGGTGTAGTTATTAGTTAAAGAACTCATATAGTTATCCTGTGTTTGCGAGTGCTTCCTCTCTTCCTTCGCGTCTTCTGTAGTTGGGTAAAAAAGCGATCGCAATTCGACCCTTCTATCAAGATGACCTAACTTTACTAATAAAAGTAATAGGAGCGATCGCATCTAGATCGCTCCTACTATTTATTATCTATTACGCCCCTCACCGAAAAGCGGAAAGGGACAAGGGGCGAGGTTCTTAAATCTTCGCTTCTTCTCTCACTAACTTATCCCAACCCAAATCTTTAAGGTTGTTATTCCGGCGCAGCGGACGAGTCACCAACTCCAGAATGTCACGAGCATTTGTAAAGCCGTGAATCTGAGCAAAAGTGAACTCAACAGACCACTTAGTATTGATACCACGTGCTTCCAGTGGGTTGGCGTGCGCCATACCAGTAATCACCAAATCTGGCTTCAGTT
Organism: Trichocoleus sp. DQ-U1; assembly: GCF_039961925.1. Classification (NCBI taxonomy): domain Bacteria; kingdom Bacillati; phylum Cyanobacteriota; class Cyanophyceae; order Leptolyngbyales; family Trichocoleusaceae; genus Trichocoleus; species Trichocoleus sp. DQ-U1. Next base: position 5,977 of record NZ_JAMPKB010000027.1, read on the forward strand.
CGTAAATACGCTGAATTTGGTTATAGTTGTCCGGCTTCTCCACAATTCTAGGCGTTGGTACACCCATTTCGTGGCAAGTTTTCTCTAGCAGCGCCAATTCAGCGGCTTGATAGCGCTTATCCATGTAGGGGATGCCGATTTCCGGGCAAGTCATGCCACAGCGCACCAGGAAACGAGCTAAAGAGATTTCCAACAAGTTATCGCCCATGAAGAAGACAGATTTGCCGCGAATCAACTGGACGTAGTCTTCCAGATTTTCCCAGATTTGCGCTTCCCGCTCATCTAGCCCTTTGGGTTCAATCCCAAACACCGAGCAAATTTTCTCAATCCAGGCGCGGGTGCCATCGGGACCAATGGGGAAGGGTGCGCCGATGAGTTTGCACTTGCGGCGACGCATCAGCGTAGTGGCGGTGCGGCTGAGAAAGGGGTTCATGCCAGAGACGTAGTAGCCTTCTTCCAGAACTGGCAATTCGGTGTAACGCTTGGATGGTAACCAACCAGAAACTTTAATGCCTTGCTTTTTCAGTTCCAGTGTCAGATTGGTAACAACTGGATCGGGGAGAGAACCGAAGAGAACCAGTGGCGGATGCTTGACATATTCCGATTCATCGGCGGCAACATCTTCTTTTTTCTTGCCGAAGTTGAGCAGAGAAGCGATCGCATTCCTTTCTTTCTTCTCAGTTTCTACCACGGGTGCTTTATCGGGACAACGGGCAGCCATCGCCGCCAGTACGGTGTCTTCCCCTTGGGTAAAGGCGTAGTCTAAACCATTGGCGCGAGCCGTCACAATGGGGATGCCAATTTCGGATTCTAGCTTGGGTGCCAAGCCTTCCAAATCCATTTTGATGATTTCGGTGGTGCAGGTGCCAATCCAAACAATGACGCTGGGGTTGCGATCGCGCTTAATTTGCAAACACAGCCGCTTCAACTCTTCATAGTCATTCAACTGAGCGGAGATATCTCCTTCTTCCAACTCAGCCATCGCATAGCGGGGTTCCGCAAAAATCATCACCCCCATCGCGTTTTGTAAGAAGTAGCCACAGGTTTTTGTACCAATAACTAGGAAGAAACTATCTTCTATCTTTTGGTACAACCAAGCTACGCAGCTGATGGGACAAAATGTATGATAATTTCCAGTTTCACACTCAAAATTAAGCGCTTCCGGTTCTGTATTCGCAAGGGTCATAGTAAAGGTTTCCTCTCAAATTTTTAATTGATTGTTAGTCAAAAGGTGATTAGTTATTAGTCATTCCAGAGACCAAGAAATTCTGACTTAATGACTCATAACTATTGACAAATTACTCAGGAGCTGGGATTAGAGCGATAATCTCTGCATCCTTAAGCTTCATTTGCAGAGCGATCCAGGAACGATTCGCTTGAAAATATTCCAAGCACTTCTGCTTCAAAGCAGATGTAAAGTTTTCAAAATAAAGTCATACTTTCTGTTAGCTCATCCTGCCAATACTGATGTTAACTTTTAACGCTGCCAAGGAAAGCGATGCTTTTTATAAACTCCCTCGCAAGATTCATCCACCTTAGCAGCGATACGACTGGCTGATTGAGCAACATTGAGAGCAGCCGGAGGTAGCATTCTGACTTCCTCTGTATCTGTTTTTTCAGCCGATAGTGCCTCTAGCTCATCGTCGGGAGCAGCCGGTATTGCCTCTAGCTCATCGTCGGGATCGAAGTCTAGCCCAAAGCTCGCCACAATTCGGTCGGGGTCTGCATTGAGGTCCACAATCAGGGGAAGCATCTCATTAAATTGCGGGTCTAGAGTCGATAGCGTCGCCAAAATGAAGCTGGAGGTAGGGCGTCTTTGTCCTTCAGATGTCACCCAGACTTGCAGATGATTGAGCCAGTGGTGATTTTTTCGATAGTAGTCTAGCCATTTGGCTCTGACCGATTCCCGTAGCTGCTCAGGACGTAGTTGCTCAGGACGTAGCTGCTCAGGACATAGCTGCTCGGTGTTCACAGTTGGGCTTGATGCTGATGCTGGTGAAAATAATTTGGTTTGGAGAATGGTGCATAACAATACGCACGTCAAGATTGACACTAAAAGCATTGATCCATTCTCCATCCTTAGATCCCTAAACCATCATCATATCTAGCTCTTGTTCTTCAGTCTTCACCTCTGGCTTGGTGGGATTGAGGTAGAAATCAGACAGCAAGGAGAACAACTCGCGGTCTGGAGCATCGTTAGGCACAACACCCTCTGGACGCGCCAGAATTTGGTCGGCAATGTTGAGGTAGTAATCGCAGACGTAGTTGAGCGAGGGGTCAGTCTCTGCCATTTCAAACAGAGTTTTGCCCTTAACGCGGGAAACGCGAATGTCTTCAATCAGCGGTAACACTTCTAGCACTGGCATCGGTACCGCAGAAATGTATTTCTCGATCAGGTCGCGCTTAGCAGTGCGGTTGCCAATCAATCCGGCGAGACGCAGGGGGTGAGTCCGAGCTTTTTCACGGACAGAAGCGGCAATCCGGTTGGCTGCAAACAAGGCGTCAAAGCCGTTGTCAGTGACAATCAAGCAGTAGTCAGAATAGTTGAGGGGAGCTGCAAAGCCGCCACATACCACGTCACCGAGTACGTCAAACAGAATGATATCGTACTCATCGAAGGCGTTCAGTTCCTTGAGTAACTTCACGGTTTCGCCTACCACGTAACCGCCGCAACCGGCACCAGCTGGGGGACCCCCTGCTTCTACGCAATCAACGCCGCCATAGCCTTTGTAGATGACATCTTCAGCCCAGACATCTTCGTAGTGGTAGTCCTTTTCTTGAAGCGTGTCGATAATTGTGGGAATCAGGAAGCCGGTCAGGGTGAAGGTGCTGTCGTGCTTGGGGTCACAGCCAATTTGCAGGACTTTCTTGCCGCGCTTGGCTAGAGCCACAGAGATATTGCAGCTGGTTGTGGATTTGCCGATTCCGCCTTTTCCGTATACTGACAGTTTCACGCGCTTCGTCTCCTATAGTTTCATTTCAAACCAGGATGGTTGTCTTTGGTGTTAGGCAGGGCATGAATAAAGTCGCTGCCGAAGAAAGCCAGCCGTAGATTGCTTTTTATCTGGGTATGAACTGCATTATTGTCCAACTGCCGCAGAAAATAAAGGGGATGGAGGAATGGATTAGGTACTAATCGCGATTATTGAGAAAATAGATAATTCTTTAATGTTTTTCTTTTGCTAAAAATGCTGATAAAGCTGCAATTTAAATATTTAAGAGGTTTTGTACTCTCTTAATTAAGAATGGGGAACAAAAGACAAAAAGCTCGGGGCGAAGAGAAGACGCTCACGCTACAACGTGAAACCGATAATTTGAGGCTATTTAGGACTCTGCGAACAACGTCGCTCGTCGAGAAAGTCTTAAACTGTACCTATAACTCGGATTGACTTCGCCTAATCGGCTACACTGCCTGAAGCAGATGGCTAATCAAAAGGGTCACAGAGGCATCTGCAAGTAAAGTGGGGATTTTGATGAATAATTATTAATTTTTGAGAGACAGTTTTCTAGGAATCCGAGTTGAGTTCACAGTCAGGGAGAAGATCGCAGAGGGGCGGGAAGAGGCTAACATCAATCACCGAAAGGGGAGGAGGGATGGTTTTGCGGAGCGCCTGGTGTTCCGAAGCAATCCGTCGTCATGACCAAGACTAAAGCGATCGCTACCGCTCATTGGCAACGCTTCTTGACTAGGCTTAAATTAGGACGCCATCTTTTTCTAAGGCGTATGCGTTGATTTATGGAAAGCCTTAGAGTCGGATTTTAGTTAAAGCAACTATATCTATATGAATACAGAAAGTGACATTCTCATCATCGGCGGCGGTGCGATTGGCTTAGCGATCGCCCTCGAACTTCGCTTACGGGGGGCAACCGTCACCGTCTTGTGCCGCGACTTCAACTCCGCAGCGGCTCATGCTGCTGCTGGAATGCTAGCACCCCAAGCAGAAGGGATTCCGACGGGCGCAATGCTGGATTTATGTCTGCGGAGTCGGGATTTGTATCCGGACTGGGCAAGCAAACTGGAAGCGATCGCAGGGGTATCTATCGGCTATTGGCCTAGCGGCATCTTGGCACCCGTTTATCTCAATCCTCAGTCCTCAGCCCTCAGTCCTCACTCCTTAGCACATTGGTTAGATAAAGATGCAATTCATCAAATTCAACCCGGACTGGGTTCAGACGTTGTTGGTGGTTGGTGGTATCCCGAAGATGGTCAAGTAGACAATCGGGCTTTAGTTCAAGCCTTGCGGGTGGCAGTGAGGGAATTAGGTGTAGATATCCATGAAGGCGTGGCAGCTGAAGCCCTCCAGCAACAGAACCGGAGAATCAACTGCGTCAGAACAGCATCTGGGGATTTTCGCGCTCAACACTATGTCTTAGCCACCGGGGCTTGGTCAAATGAATTATTGCCAATTCCGGTCAGCCCGAAAAAAGGTCAAATGTTGTCCGTGCAAGTGCCTGGTGGCAGCCAGGAGGGATTGCCTCTCAAGCGGGTGCTGTTTGGTGAGGAAATCTACATCGTGCCGCGTCGGAATGGACAACTGATCGTGGGAGCCACTAGCGAGGATGTGGGATTCACACCCCATAACACTCCAGCCGGAATCAAAACCTTATTGGAAAACGCGATTCGCCTTTATCCCGCTTTGCAGAACTTTCCCATCCAGGAATTTTGGTGGGGATTTCGACCGGCGACACCCGATGAGTTGCCGATTCTCGGTTCTAGCGCCTGCAAGAATTTAACGCTGGCAACGGGTCATTACCGCAACGGAATTTTGCTGGCACCCGTGACGGCTTCCTTAGTGGCAGACCTGATTTGGGAGCAAAAGTCCGATCCCCTGTTAGACCATTTTCACTACTCCAGGTTCTACGCTGGATCTAAACCCATCAATGCAACCCCCAAAATGCTTCAAATAAGCCATCCTTCTGAATCCGGGAGAATTCAAGGCTCGTCCCTACAGATGAATCATTCCTTGGAAACCCTGCCATCCGATCCTTTAATTATTGCGGGTCGGACTTTTCGCTCTCGCCTGATGACTGGTACCGGCAAGTATCGCAGCATCGAAGAAATGCAGCAAAGTATTGTGACTAGCGGTTGCGAAATTGTTACGGTGGCGGTGCGCCGGGTACAAACAAAAGCGCCCGGACATGAAGGGCTGGCTGAAGCGTTGGATTGGACAAAAATCTGGATGCTACCCAACACGGCTGGCTGTAAAACGGCTGAAGAGGCGATTCGAGTGGCACGTCTGGGGCGGGAGATGGCAAAACTTTTGGGTCAAGAAGACAATAACTTTGTCAAGTTAGAGGTGATTCCTGACTTAAAGTATCTCCTGCCCGACCCAATTGGCACTTTGGAAGCGGCAGAGCAACTGGTGAAGGAAGGCTTTGCAGTTCTGCCTTATATCAATGCTGACCCGTTACTGGCTAAACGATTGGAAGAGGTTGGCTGTGCGACGGTGATGCCTTTGGGTTCTCCGATTGGTTCCGGACAGGGCATCAAGAATGCAGCGAATATTGAAATCATTATTGAGAATGCTGGGGTGCCAGTGGTGGTGGATGCCGGACTGGCTACGCCCAGTGAGGCAGCGCAGGCAATGGAGATGGGGGCTGATGCCGTGTTGATCAATAGTGCGATCGCTGGGGCGAAAAATCCTGCCGCGATGGGTCGCGCAATGGCTCTGGGTGTTGAGGCTGGGCGTCTCGCCTATCAAGCCGGACGAATCCCTGTAAAAGTCTACGCCAACCCCAGTTCTCCCCTGACTGGCACGATTACCAGTTAAAGGCTAAAGGGGCTGAGGAGAATGTAAGTTCAACCTCTCCTTGGCACTCCTGCACTTAGTCGGTACCAAGATTCTCTCCTCTGGCGGAAGTAGTGTAAATAATTCATGCAAAAGATAGAGTACATTGACCCGATTCTTTGTTACAATTATTTACAAAATAAATCCCAGATAAGGATATCATTCATGAGATATACAACCGAAGACGGCGGACGTTTGAACAATTTTGCAGTAGAACCAAAAGTTTACAAAGCAGAACCGCCAACCCAGGATCAAAAGCGCAACTATCTCTTCATGGGAATTGGCGCGATCGCTTTGCTTAGCAGCTTAATATTTGTTGCTATTTCGGCATCCAATGTAGGCTAAGCACCCACCTGATACTTTTCAGGAACGGGTGAAATAAGGCAAAAGTAAAAAGTTAAACGTAAAAAGAAACAGAATTTCGTTTTTTTGTCTTTTGCCTTCTACTTTGAATTGAACGTAGGTTTACCGTTGAAGGTTTTTTGTCGCTTCTAGGGCGTCTTGGTAACTTTCTGTTCTTCCTTGGGACTTGAAAAGGTCTGCGGATTTCTTAAAATCTGCAACTGCCGCTTGACGATTATTCAATCGTAAGTAGGTGATTGCGCGGTTGTAATAGGCTTCAGCAAATTTAGAATCTAAATTTACCGTCCGAGTATAATCGTCAAGCGCTTTGGCATGTTGTCCTAGCCGGTTGTAAGCTAAACCCCGATTGTAATAAGCTCTGGCATTCTTGGGGTCGATTTGTAAAGCTTGGTTAAAATCGGCAATTGCGGCTTGAGTTTCTCCTAGATCGTCGCGAGCATTGCCTCGGTTAATATAGACACTTGCATCTTTGGGATTGAGTCGGATCGCCTCCGTAGAATCAGCGATCGCTTGTTGATAGTTTTCGAGAAGATAGTAGGAATATCCCCGGTTGCCGTAAGCATTTCCGTACTCAGGATTAATCCGAATCGCCTCAGTGTAATCTGCGATTGCTTGCTGATAAGCTCCGAGGATGTGACGGGCATACCCCCGGTTGTAATAAGACTCTGCATCCTGGGGAGCAAGACGGATCGCTTCGTCAAAGTCTGCGATCGCCCCCTCATAATCACCGGCGTCTAGTTTATCAACGCCCCGGTTGTATAAATCAACCGCGCTCATCGTTGCCTTATTATTATCAGCAGCACTCAGTAACTGGCTGGGCGGCAACTGAGCGTAGACAGCAGTAGGAATTCCACCAATTACTGTGGTGATTCCGACAATGGCGATAGTTTTGCGAATGTTATTCATAGCTTGTCTTTTCTCGCCCCGCTGGAAAGGACTGAGGACTGAAAGCTGAAGACCGATCGTTGAGGTAAAAAATAAACATCAGGGGAAACGCGAAATCTATTTTCTGTTTCTTCCTCTTGAGGTAGTCCTCAGCACTATTTTCTCACTCAGTCCTGTCGAATCAATCCTTTGCACTATTTTTTTACGTGCCAGCTGGCTGAGCTTCCTGATCGATAAGCTGGCGGAACTGAATGACATCTTGCCGGGGATCGGCATGGCTGACTCGGACTTCCAAGCGATCGCCAAGTGCCACTGAGTGGGTGAACCGCATCGCCAACTCTAATCCCAAATCTTCTAACAAAATTAATCCTAATCGGTCATCTTCTCGCAACCATCGCAGCATCAGCGCTTGCCAAACCTGATCGCCATGACGCCGCAGGTACTCTAACCCCCAATAACGATTTGTCTGGCGTTCTACTAACCTTGCTTCTTGGGAGGCGGTGCCGATACCCAGCATAACTTCTTGTAACTCTTGCGCTGAGAATGGCGTGGGTTCGCCGCGTAAATGCGCCTTTATTTGGAAATGCGCCAGCAAGTCGCTGTAGCGGCGGATTGGAGATGTTACCTGAGCGTAGGTTTCCAGCCCCAAACCGGCGTGTCGTCCCGGCGTGAGGCTCATTTCGCTACGGGGCATACATCCCCGCATTGCACAAAATCTCACAGGTCCTGCGGGCAGCTGCAATAGTTCCTCTTCTGAGGGAAGTTCGGGTTGGGGTTGACTGCGAAAGGGCAGAGGAATATTGTGAGTTTTGCCGTAATGGGCAGCCACTTCACCCGTGAGAATCATCATCTCTGCCACCAATTGCCGTGCGGGTGAGTCTTCCAAAATTTCAATGATGATTTCATCACCATTGACTTTAATCATCGCCTCTGGCATATGGATGTTAATCGAGCCTTGGGACTGCCGCCATGATTGGCGACGTTTCGCCCAAGAAGCGATCGCTGTTATCTCTGGTTCTGCCTGGATACCCAATTGCAGCATCTCATCCACATCGTCGTAAGTCAGGCGATAGGTCGGCTTAATTAAGCTGGCACTGATGCAATAGTCCTCTACGGCACCTTTTTCATCCAAAAGCACGCCAAAGCTCAGCGCCCAACAAATTTTTCCTTGGACTAAGCTCATCGGCCCGGTTGCCAAACTCGGCGGGAACATCGGAATCATCCCCGTCGGTAAATACAACGTTGTGGTACGCCGTCTAGCTTCTAAGTCTAATTCATCTCCTGGGGAAACCAAGCGCGAGGGGTCGGCAATGTGTATCCAAAGCCGCTGACGCCCATCGGCGAGGGTTTCCATACTCAATCCATCGTCTATTTCCTTTGTACTTTCATCATCAATCGTGTACACCTTCAAATGAGTCAGATCTAATCGGTGCTCATCCGAATCGTTCGGCGCGAACTCAGCATACTGCTTAGCCACTTCTATCACCTTGTCTGGAAAGTGAACGGGGATCTGACTGCGCCGCAGATATAGATTTTCGTGAGGACTCCACAATCCCAAATCCACCAGCAGTTGAAACGCAGCTTGGGGAGTTCCGGGGCGTCCAAGCTCGCTCATTGTTTCCAAAACAGGTGCTGGAGGGGGATAGGCGCGATTCAGAGATTCTTGATTGAGTCCAGCACGAACGACATCTGTCAATAGAGCCGCATATTTTTCAATGGCTTCCAGGCGTTGACGTTCGCGGCGTTCCCACTCTACCTGTTCGCCAGCCAGCGCCTTTTGCACGCGCTCTACAAATTCTTGTCGCCGCAAGAGCCGTTCTTTTTCGACTTCTATCTGATGTTTTAGTTCTGCTACCTGAGTAGCAGGACGCGGCTCGTAGCGCTCGCCTTTTTGCTTGAAATAAAGTCTATCTTCAGATAGCAAATAGTACGCTGCGTAACATAGGGGGGCACTTTTGTCAGAAAACAGCACTGACGCCATTTCCACATCTGTAACGCTCGTTCCATCCTCTACCAATAATTCCCATGCTACCTCCAAGCCAGTTGGGTCCAGATAGCGCTGTACCTCTTGGAGGAAGCTGGAAATTTGTGCAGGTTTATAGCTTTCACCTGCAATCTTATAGGTCATTTGTCGGGGATGGATGGTGTGGGATTGACCTTTCTCGTCTACCACAATCCAGTGCGTTTTGCCTTCTTGACGTTCTGCAACAGCAAGACGCCGCTCTCCATGCAGCCGAAACTCAATTAACGTTCCTTTCTCCACAAGTTTTTGGCTTACGCAGTAGCATTCATTGGACAGCCCATCTATCTACCAGTTTAGCGGCGTGGCGATTGTAAATTGTAGATTTTCGATCTAAGTCCAAAATCCACCCATCCCCAATCCAAAATTGAGTTAACCTTCAGGGTTAATAAAGGGCAACAGAGCTAAAAGGCGTGCCCGCTTAATTGCTACGGTTAAATCTCGTTGTTGCTTTGCTGTTAAACCTGTAATTCGGCGAGGCAGTATTTTACCCCGCTCTGTAATAAATTTCCGCAACAAATCGACATCTTTGTAGTCGATAGGTTCGTCAGGTTTAATTGGGGAAAGGCGGCGACGGAAGTAAGTCATCGTTGGTGATTCGTTGTTAATTGTCAGCACTCAGCACTCAGCAGTCATTGGTCATTAATCAAAACTAATGACTCAGGACTGATGATTACTTAATTTCTTTGTGGACGGTATGTTGGTTGCAGTGGGTGCAAAACTTTTTCAGTTCAATCCGCGCCGTCGTGTTCCGGCGGTTCTTGGTGGTTGTGTATCGGGAAACACCCGGCGATCGCTTGGCGATGTTGGTGCGACAGTCGGTGCATTCCAACGTCACAATCAGGCGCGCCCCCTTCTTACTTGCCATAATGCTATTTCTACAAAATTCAAGAGGACAAAATTAAACACAAACCAATATTATTTCATACGACGAGTCACTTGAGCAAGTAATTTTTTGACGCGGATATCTAAAGAATAACCTCGGCGCGTCTGCACGATACAAGTTCGCCCAACGCGATCGTGAAAAGCTTGTTGCCACTCAGCATCTGCAAAAGCCACTCCACAATCCACTGCTAGAGGGCTGATCAGCAGCAGTAAAGAGACCCCGTTCGACACCCCAATGGTCAGTCCCACCATCGCCAAAACAGCAGCGAATCCCAGAATCCCTTCGCGCTTGCATAACTCAAAAAGCCCAGGAGTTTTGCGGTATTTGGGATCGACGACTTTCATATCCAAAGCCCAGCGTCCCACACTCTGTCCCTGATTTCGCGCAACCAGAAGCACTCGCCCAGCTAGCCATGCGATAATGAAAACTAAGATTTGTGCAATCGGGATACCCGGAGTATTTGCCCCAAAGGGCAAGCTAAAGAGCCAAATAATTAGAAAATCAATCGCAAAAGCAATACACCGTCGCTCAATTGGCACCTTAGGTAATCGGCGGTTGGTCAGTTCGTTACGCATGAAAAATAGCTTTTCCGACGGTCTATTTCCATATTAAGCTTTCACCTAACCGCTTTTTGTCTGTTGTCCGTGAATGTGTTGATAGCGACGACTCTAGGGGTACGGCTCTCCAAACAGTGCCCACCAACTAACTGGCATCGGCGGGTTTCATTGGATAGACAAAAGCGACTCACCGATATCTTGGTTAAAAGAGCCGCTAGGCAATGCAACTAACCTGTAGAGGCGATGAATCAGCGTCTCTACTAACTGACATTTTTTTAGACAATTCTTGAGAAGAGGCTGGATTGATGGCGATGCTGTTGGTTAAAGAAGCAGAGGCAATCATTTTCGATTTAGTGCAACCTCTAGATAACCAGATGGATGCTGAGGTTGTAGACCTCTCTGGTGCCAATGGTCGGATTCTAGCGGCTGCGGTGACGAGCGAGTTGGATTTTCCCCACTGGACGAATTCAGCAATGGATGGGTATGCGGTGCAATTTGCCGATGTGCAGGGAGCTAGCGCCGAACAGCCAGTGGTGCTGGAAATTGTAGAAGAGATTCCAGCCGGATATCAACCGCAGCGATCGCTCCAAACTGGGCAAACCGCCCGCATTTTGACAGGTGCGGTGATGCCAGAGGGCGCTGATACTGTAGTGATGCAGGAAGTGACGCGGCGGGAGGAAAAGCAAGTGTTTATCTTCGCTGCGCCAGCAGAATTAGGAGCCTTTGTGCGTCACCGGGCAGCTTTTTACCAGGCGGGAACTGCCCTTTTGCCAGGGGGAATTAGACTCAATGCTCCGGAAATCGCTATTTTAGCAGCGGCTCAGTGTACTCAATTGCCCGTTTACCGACGCCCTCGCGTGGCAATTCTGTCCACTGGCGACGAATTGGTGACACCGGATCGACCCCTGAAGCCCGGTCAGATCGTGGACTCCAATCAATACGCCCTCGCTGCATTAGTGGCACAGACGGGCGCAGAACCTCAGATGCTGGGGATTGTCAGGGATGAACCAGAGGCACTCAAGAAAGCGATCGCGCAAGCCATCGCTACCGCTGACGTGGTCATTTCTTCTGGCGGCGTTTCCGTAGGCGACTACGATTATGTGGATGAAATTCTTGCCCAACTCGGTGCTGAGATTCATATCCGTGCTGTTGCGGTTAAACCCGGTAAACCTTTAACCGTCGCCAGATTTCCCAACGCCCAGCGTCCGATTCTATACTTTGGTCTACCGGGAAATCCAGTTTCTTCCTTGGTGAGTTTTTGGCGATTTGTGCAGCCAGCCGTGAGAAAACTTGCTGGTCTAGCTGATGGCTGGGAGCCAAAGTTTGTACAAGCGCGATCGCATCACAATTTGCGTTCAGACGGTAAACGAGAAAGTTACCTTTGGGGCAAAATGAATTTAGTAAACGGTGCTTATGAATTTCATTTGGCTGGCGGTAGTCACAGTTCCGGTAATTTAATTAATCTTGCTCAAACTAATGGTCTGGCTGTTTTACCAGCAGGTCAAACCTTCATTGCATCTGGAGATCCGGTGCAAGTTTTACCAATTGGTTAACCCAAAGAGTCATTGGTAAAAACTTTAAAGTTTTGAGTTTTGAATTACAGAACTCTCTTCGTACTCAAAACTTATTGCGCTTAGTTCCTTCCAATTACCAAAAACCTCTTTTGCCAGTGGGTAAAACGGTTGCCCAATTCGTTTTTGCCTGCGATAGCTGTTCCTCGCTAACTTTTGCCCCCGTGAGATTAGCGCCACACAAATTTGCACCTCGGAGATTCGCATGATTGAGATAGGCAAAGCTCAAATCTGCACCGCGTAGGTCAGCTCCTTCCAAATTTGCCGTGCTGAAGTAAGCCCTGCCCAAATTTGCCTCCTTCAGAATTGCCCCAACTAAATTCGCCCTGCCAAAATCGGCACTAGACAAGTCAGCGCCCTGAAGGTTGGTTTTAGCTAACTTAGCCTGATGAAAAATGCCTCCTGATAGGTTAACCCGTTGCAGGTTCAGCGAGCTTAAATCTTGAGAGGCAAAGTCTCGTCTACCTTTGGTGTAGGCAGTTAACACGCCAACAGCATCCAACTTGGGAGGAAGTTTTGACTTAGCATTGCCGTTAGAACCGCTATTTTTGAGCATCGTCGGCGGATAACCAGAGCCGGTAGCAGGACTTGGTTTATACATACTTCCCCCGGTTTGCGGTCCGGTCATGCCTAACTTTTCTCGACGTGCTCGAATTGCCATCGCCAGACGTTCTGAGGCGGAAGTGCCAGTCGAAGGGGCTGAGGAAAGCGTTGGACTGCTTAAGTCTCCAGAGTTGGTGTAGCGATTGCCTGTTTGTGGTTGTCGCTGGGAGCTATTGGGTTTAGTCGTTAAGCCTTGCTCCAAGCTGTCGAGATACGGTTCAAGGTCAAGCGCTCTCAACACTTCCTCAGCAGACTGATAGCGATGACGAACCGAAACCTCTAGCAATTTCTTGAGAACATCGGCAAAATGATCGCTGATCTGAAGTTGCTTTCGCCAGAGCATTTCGCCCGTTGACGGGTTGTAATCTAAGTCTTTTGGCGATTTTCCAGTCAGCAGATAAACGCAAGTGACCCCCAATGCATACAGATCGCTAGCATAAACCGGGCGCATTGCCATCTGTTCGGGCGGGGCAAATCCGGGTGTTCCAATTGCGTAAGCCGTCAAAGCGGTTTGCTCGGAGCTACTGTTTGCCGTTGTCGGACTGACTTGGTTTTTCACTGCTCCAAAGTCAATCAGAACCAGTTTGCGGTCTTGTTCGCGGCGAATCAAGTTGGCGGGTTTAATGTCCCGGTGAATCACCTGCTGGCTGTGGATGTAGTGCAGGACGGGCAAAATTTCGCTTAAGAATTGCTTGACACCAGCTTCGCTTAGAGGTCCCGATCCTTTAACCTCCTGCTGTAGCGTCAAGCCGCTGATATACTCCTGCACTAAGTAAAACTGCTGGTTGTCTTCAAAGTAATCCAGCAGCCGTGGCACTTGGGGATGATTGCCGATTTTCCCCAAGGTTCTGGCTTCTCGTTCAAATAGCTCGCGTGCCATTTGTAAAACGTGGGCTACAGTCGTTGCTGGTCTTAGTTGCTTGATTACGCAACTTGGCTCCCCAGGCAAAGACTCATCCTCAGCTAAAAAGGTCGCTCCAAAACCTCCTTGCCCCAGCGCTTGACTGACTCGATAGCGCTTTCGTAATAGGAGTTCTGAGCCACAGGACCGACAAACTTCGGCGTGGTCGTGGTTTTGCGGATTTGGACAGGCGGGATTGAGGCAGTAGCTCATTCAGACTCACCGGGATGCTGAAACCGGATATTGCTACCCTAACTTAAATTATCGAGGCATTAATAAACAATAAGCATGGTACATTTACGGACAATTCTTTAAAGAGTTGCTAAAGACGATTAATCTTTGCTTAAAGAATTGAAAAACGATGTACTCCTGCAACTGCCAAGATTTTTCTCAAACATTGCAGTTAGAGACGGTATTAAATTGTAATCAAACAACTAGCGAACAGAAGAAGCGGGTCGGGATTAAGCACAAAAATTGTTTCCATATCTTTGATAGCACATCCAGAAGCGCTAGATGTGATTGGTGTTACCCCTAAAACACTCATGCCATCTGGAAGTGAGGGCAAAATTCTGGCAGAACAGCAGAACAAAGGAGCAAAGAAGCTGAGGGGGATGGTGCTAAGCAACACGCTCACCTGGAGAAGCGATCGCACTCACCCTCCCCGAAGGCCCTCCTAGAAGGCTGCGTCTGCGGGCATTTCTATCTTTGGCTTTCCCCACTCGTCGCCGGAATGCTTCAGCTGTACAAAACGGTAAAATGATCGGGCTGAGGTAAGTAAAAGCTTAAGCGTAAATGCGTATTTCTCTGAACTGGCTACAAGAATTGGTTGACTTGACGATGACTCCGGCGGAGTTGGCGCACACGCTAACAATGGCTGGGTTTGAAGTAGAAGATATTGAAGACCGCCGCACTTGGGCGGATGGGGTGGTGGTCGGGAAAGTTCTAGAGATTCAACCCCATCCGAATGCAGATAAACTCAGGGTGTGTACGGTCGATGTAGGGGCAGCGTCTCCCTTGAATATTGTCTGTGGGGCATCCAATGCCAGAGCAGATATTTATGTGCCTATCGCCACCATCGGGACTTATTTGCCTGCTGTTGACCTGAAAATTAAACCGGCTAAACTCCGGGGGGTTCCTTCCGAGGGGATGATTTGCTCTTTAGCGGAATTAGGTTTAGCAAAAGAGTCCGCAGGAATTCATATTTTTGGGCAAGAAAATCTTCAACTGGGTAGCGATGTGCGATCGCTCCTAGGCTTAGATGATGTAATTTTAGACTTGACATCTACCGCGAATCGTGCTGATGCTTTGAGTATGGTTGGCGTTGCACGGGAAGTCTCGGCGCTGACGGGTGCCGCCCTGCGACTTCCACAAGCGCCAGAAGTGTCAATCCCGAAGGGGAATGGCGGTCTGAAGTTGCGAATTGCTTCGGGTCAAGCTTGTCCGGCTTATATGGGGACGGTCATCGAAAAGGTCAAAATTGCGCCTTCTCCGACATGGTTGCAGGGGCGATTACAAGCCGCTGGAGTCCGACCCATCAATAACGTGGTAGATATTACCAACTATATTTTGCTGGAATGGGGTCAGCCGCTCCACGCCTTTGACCGCGATCGCTTGCAATCCGTGGCAAGTGGTGGCGGGGGAACCTCACCGCTACAGATCGGGGTACGCTTTGCCAATACAGGGGAATCCCTCAAAACCCTGGACGGTCAAACCCGTACCTTGCAACCGCAAAATCTGCTGATTACTGCCAACGACCAACCAGTAGCACTCGCTGGAGTCATGGGCGGTGAAGAAACCGAAGTGTATGAAGGGACTGAAAATTTAATTTTAGAAGCCGCTTTGTTTGACCCGGTGGCAATCCGCCGGTCGGCACGCAGCCAAAACTTAAGGACAGAAGCCTCTGGGCGCTACGAGCGGGGCGTCAATCAGGCAGAATTGGGAATTGCTTGTCAACGAGCGATCGCGCTGCTCTCGGAGTTTGCAGGGGGCACTCCCGTAGCACAAGAAATTGCCGACACAAGACCCGACCCCTCAACTTGGAGTCGTTCGATTGAACTGCGTCTAGACCGGGTAAATCACGTTTTAGGCCCGGTAGAGATGGGAGAGACTGAAACTACAGGGGAAGTTCACGCTGAAGATGTTGAGCGCATCCTAACGGCACTAGGGTGTCAGCTACAGCCAGTGACGAAGCAGGATGAAGGTGGAATGCGGACGGATCGAGAAGATTCTAAGCTTCAGCCTTCGGAATCCCTGAAGTGGACGGTGAAAGTACCGCCTTATCGCTACCGAGACTTGGAGCGAGAAATCGATCTCATTGAAGAAGTAGCTCGCCTCTACGGCTATAACAAATTCTGCGATACCCTACCCGACAAGACTGAACCTGGGTATCTTTCGGTCGATCAGATGCTGATGCGTCAGATGCGGGAAGCATTCCGCGCAGCCGGATTGACAGAAGTTATGCACTACTCTTACTCAGTCGCGAAAACTAAGAACGATACAGAAGTCGCGATCGCAAATCCCATGTTTGCAGAATATTCGTCTCTGCGAACTGAGCTAATCTCCGCTTTGATTGACTCCTTCCAGTACAACTTAGAACAAGGTAACGGCCCCTTGAACGGGTTTGAAATGGGTCGGATCTTCTGGCGGGAAGAGGATGGACTGATCGAAGCTGATTCCGTTGCTGGAATTTTAGGAGGCGACACCTTTACCCAAGGCACTTGGACGCGGGGAGGAAAGCCACAACCGATGACTTGGTTTGAAGCCAAAGGAGTGTTGCAAAGTGTATTTGAGCAACTCAGCCTGCCAGTCGAATATCAACCAGACCGCCGCGATCCACGGCTGCATCCTGGACGCACGGCGTCTTTATGGGTGCAGGGAAACCGATTAGGAACGTTTGGGCAACTCCACCCGCAACTCCGCCAAGAACGGGACTTGCCGGATGAAGTCTACGTCTTCGAGTTGGATTTGGATGTGGTTTTAGATTACCTGGATGCAGAGGAAAACCGGACGCCTCTGTTCAAGCCTTACTCTACCTTCCCCGCATCCAGCCGAGATTTGGCTTTGTTCGCCTCGATTCAGGTTTCTGTCTCAGACTTGAAACGAGCGATCGCGAAAGCTGCCATTGCAGACAAACACAAGGGGACATCCCTACTAGAATCCGTCGAGTTGTTTGATGAATATCAAGGTAAAAATGTCCCAGAAGGACAGCGCAGCTTAGCGTTCCGCTTAGTTTACAGAGCAAGCGATCGCACGCTTACCGATGAAGATGTCGAGCCAGTGCATCAAAAAGTCCGCGAAGCTCTCGTCGAAAAATTCGGCGTTAATCTGAGAAGTTAAATAAAGTTTTGAGGGTTGAATGTTGATTTAACCCTCAAAACTCAAAACTCAAAACTTTACTGCTATTAACCATGCCTAAATACGTAATGTGGGGAAGCTATTGCGAAGATGTTTTAGAAAAGCGATCGCCTTACCGGCAAGCGCATCTAGACGGTCTTGCTGCCCAAAAAGAAGCGGGTATTCTGATGACGATTGGCCCGACGAAGGACATCACTAAAGTCTTCGGCATCTATGAGGCGGAAGATGAAGCCGCCGTGCGCCAGTTAATTGAAGCTGACCCCTACTGGCAAAACGGCATCTGGACTGAATACGATGTCAAAGAGTGGATTCAAGCCATCTAATTCCACCAATCAAGCGCATCTCAATTGAGCAGATTTACTGAGAAGCTCCTCAATTCTCCTGAGAAGTAGGAAATTGAGGGGTTTCTACCTCTCCTTACTCAGGCAAAGCCAGCCCCACAACCACCGCCAGTTGCCATTTCCGATAGAATTTTGAGCATAAAATAAAGAAATCACCGTTAAATTAACCCTAGCGGTGAGGACTATGGTAGAAACCAGTAATAACAAGCACGGTAAGTTTTACAAAAACGCCACCAGGCTAGGGTTCTGTAGACTCTCAAGCAGACTGAACAGGAGTCTACTTGAGAGTCTGGCGTCGGCGAACAGGAGCCGTGAGAAGGTTGGAGATGACAGAATCCACGGATGAAGATAGCCAAAAGACAACACTGCGTCAAGCCCAAGCAGAGATGCTAGAAGCAGGCAAACAGGAGACTTTAGACATCTTTAGCGAACTTTTAGAGCGGCTGTGGGAACGCATTGTCGGTTTAATTGGCGAGACGGCGACGGTTGCTGTTTTTCGGAGTGCCCTCTTAGAAGCAAGTCGCGACCATCCGCTATGCCAAGAAATTAATATCGATAGCAATGGAATTTGCCTTAAGCAACTGAAGAACAATTTGGATGCCTTCGAGCGTACAGCCGTCCGAGCCGGACTGATGGCTTTTACTGATAACGTAATGGCTCTACTAATCGATTTAACGGGTGGAATTCTGTTGCGGAAGGTGGAACCCCTCGTGCAGCAGTTAAAACAACAACTGGAAAAGGGCTGAGGGATGAGCAATATTAAACTAATGCCGACAGGTGTTCCCAACTTAGACGCCGTAATGGGCGGAGGCATCCCTGTTTATTCACTAAATATTGTTGCTGGACAACCGGGGACAGGTAAGACAATCCTGGTGCAGCAAATGCTCTTTAACCACATCCGGAATCACAGCACTGCCAAAGTTCTTTACCTGACAACCCTTTCGGAGCCGACGTTGAAGGTGGTGCGCTATATGCAGTGCTTCAGCTTCTTTGATGTAGAAGTTTTTGGGGAACAGGTACTTTTTCAGGATATCGGGCCTTTTATCCGCGAGCATTCCCTGACCGAATTAGCTGACGAGATTCTCGCCAGGGTAGAAAAACACCAACCGGAAATTCTGGCGATTGATTCCTTTAAAGCCATCCGCGATTTGTCTGACGACGTGAGTGATTTTCGTCGTTTCTGTTATGACCTCTCCGTTCGTCTAGCGAGTGCGCGGTGTACCGCCTTTTTATTAGGGGAGTATGACCGCTCGGATATTGGCGAAGGGGCAGAGTTTGCGGTAGCTGATGGCATTGTTTATCTGAACATTGCACTCCAGGAGGGGGAACAGCAGCGTTTTCTCCAGGTATATAAAATGCGCGGTCGAGCGACGGAGATGGTGCCTTACCCGTTTGCGCTCACAGATGGGGGGGTTCGGGTTTTGGGTTCGATGCTGACGCTCAAACGTCGGGAGACAAGTTTGGAGCGGGAGAGCGAGACGGCATCGACAGGAATTACTGGACTCGATAGCATTCTTCGGGGCGGCATCCCGCAGGGGCGTTCTATCCTCCTTTCTGGCGTCTCTGGAACGGGTAAGACGACGCTTGCCATGCAGTTTCTAGTTAATGGCGCTCTTCAGGGAGAGAAGGGACTGCTGTTTTCTTTTGAGGAAACGCGCGATCGCTTGTTCCGAATGGCTGAGGGTTTCGGCTGGAACCCTAAAGATTTGGAAGCTAAAGGCTTGTTACGGATCATTTTTATTCCGCAGACGGAGATTCGGGTCGAGGAACACTTAGAGTACATGGCTCAGGAAATCGCCAGTTTCCAGCCTTCACGCTTTGTCGTCGATTCTTTTTCTGTCTTCCTGCACAAAGTGAAAGATTTGGCAGTACAGCGGGAAAAAACTTTCCAATTGTCTACGCTAGTGCAGCGCGTTGGTGCGGTGGGTTTCCTGATCTCGAATATTCCCGCAGGCGAGGTGAACCGCCTTTCTCGCTTTGGGGTGGAAGAAACCGTAGTGGATGGCACGATTGTTCTTTCCACAGATGTAAATGGTCTTCAGCGCCGACGCTACATTGAAGTTTACAAAATGCGTGCCGCTGACCATGTGCCGGGTCGCTACCGGATGGAAATTACCCATCAGGGGATTGAGGTGTTATATCTGACACCGACTGAGCAGAAAACTAGCGGAATGAAGACACCGCCGCTACTGGCTTTCTCGCCGTTAAATGCGATCGCGCGGGAGGGCATTTTCTACGGTTCTGCTTGGTTGGTGCGCGGGGAACAGGGAGTCGGTAAGACGACGCTTGCCCAGCAGTTTGCCATTGAGGGATTGCAACGAGGGGAAAGCGCTCTTTTCATTGCTACAGAGGCTCCTAGCTACTTGCTACGCCAACAAATGGAAGTGTTCGGAGTCGAGATCGAGTCCTATTTGCGATCGCAACACCTGCGTATTTTAGATACTCATCCTTTCTCTAGCGAAGAATATATTGACCTGACTGATATGGAACGCTTTCTCTACGATATCGAGCGTCACCTACGGGCAATGCCCAAACCCTGTCGGTTGATTACAGATTCTCTCACCCCGCTTGCTGTCCAGTATGCTCCGGATGAGTTGATTGCCTTCATCGAACGCAAGAACCGTCTGCTGCGGCAACTGGATGTGGCATTATTTGACACGATTCTCCCCAAAACACTCAATGAGAGCATTCTTTACAGCCTGCTCAATAGTTACGATGTCGTTTTGGATGTATACGTTCCGAACTGGGGGGAGATGGGGCAGACGGGGCAAGGTTTTCGGGTACTTCAAGTCCGTAAATCTAGAGGCACTCACGCTGACACCCGCCCCTATCCCTACACGATTCGCCAAGGCAAGGGTATTAGCGTCCAAGAAGGCTTCTACGGAGACATTTGAATTGATATCGGGTTGCTTTTAGTAAGAGCGCTTTCTTACGGGTAACGACAAAGAGGACTGGAAAGGTTGTATACCTGTCGCCCAACCCAATCAACTCCGGTATGGGTAGAAACCCCCATTCTTGACGTAGTGTATCGACGAATACTACAAAACAGGGAACAATATCATTAGACAAATTGACCGTGGTCAGATTGTTGAAGCGCCAAAATCAATAAAAAGCCTTTGGTAGGCTATCCCGGAAAGCGCTAAGGGAGTACCTGCCAGGATAAATATCGCGATCGGGGAGTTATTCCGTAAAGACAACGCCAAGGCTGTCTGCTAAATTCTGGGATTTTTGGCTGCATCTATTGCTAGCCAAGATTTCCAGTAAGTTGGCGGACTGGCGATCGCTTTCTTCGCATCTAGTAAAGAGCGCCCTTGACGCTGTTTCTTACTTGCTTGAGGACTATCTGCTTGTAGCTTTGCTGCTTTCCTTAAAATTTTTGCTGAAATTATAAAAATCCTCGTATTATGTTGAAAAAAATCGATGAGGAAGACCTCCTCCTAAAGATAGATCCAATAGAAATTCAGGATTATCGGGCCTTGCAACCCGTGGATGGCTCCGAGTTGAAGTATATAGAGTCCGTGATGGAGCGACAGCGTTTGGTCAGTGCTTTGGAACAGCAGGCACGGGAGTTGGAGGCGAGTCAGATGCGCTTCCGCACTTTGGAGATGCTGTACGAGCTTTTTTGGCAACTGGGTTACACCTTAAACTACGAAGAATTAGTGCGACTGATGTTGGCACACCTGCATCGTGCCGTGCCTCATGATGTCTCAGCGAGCATCTTGATGACTGAGGACTTGTGCCATGTTTTCATACAACCGAATTGCACCCTCGCGCCGGAAGTTCAGGAGGAAATTCAACAGCGGCTGCTCAAAACTTTTGTCCGCATGAGGGGGAAAAATACTCAACTAGAGGCAGAGCAATGCCCAATTACAACGATAGAGCCACAGGGATTTGATGAAACGCGATCGCCCATTCGCAGTATTGGTTCGTCTTTCCAAGTTCCGATTATTAATTCTGAAGGCAACCAAGTGGTGGGACTGCTATTCGTAGCGGCTCAAGCGGAGGGAGCATTTACTGAAGAGCAGGTACGATTGTTGTACACAGTGGCGAACCAGGCTTCGGTCTCTATCCAGCGCTTGCGGACGCTGCTGGCTGCCGAACAACAGCATTTAGAGAGCTTGGTAGAAAATTTGCCGGAGGGAGTGCTGCTACTGGATGCCAATCAGCGGATTGTTCTGGCAAACCAGGCGGCTTGGAAGTATCTGGCACTCCTCCAAAATCAGAGTTCTAGTCCGAGCAATATTGTGACTTCTTTAGGAGAGCAGTCTTTGGAGATGCTGCTACAGCCACCCAGCGAGGGGAAGTTTTGCCATGAGGTTGTGCTGGAGGGGGTACAGCGCCAAGTTTTTGAAGTCGTTGCTCAACCGTTGATCGCCAAGGCAGGTTTAGGAACGAGCAATTGGGTGTTGGTGATTCGGGATGTGACAGAACGCCAGCGGGTCGAGGAAACTTCCCGATTGCGCGATCGCGCGATCGCTGCTAGTAGTAATGGAATTGTCATCGTTGACGCCAGACTGCCCGATTTACCTGTTATCTATGTGAATCCGGCTTTTGAACGGATTACAGGTTATACGGCGACGGAAGTCACCGGACGAAACTGCCGTTTTCTGCAAGGAGAGGACATCAATCAATCAGGGTTACAGGAACTGCGGACGGCGCTGCGGTTGGGAAAAACTTCGAGTGTAATTTTACGCAACTACCGTAAAGATGGCACCCCGTTTTGGAATGAGTTAAATGTCTCGCCAATTTACAACAGCGAGGGCGTTGTGACTCATTTTGTCGGCATTCAAATGGATATTACAGAGCGCAAGCAAGCGGAAGAGCAACTGCTGCACAATGCGTTTTATGATGTTCTCACGGATTTGCCTAACCGAGCTTTGTTCATGGAGCGCTTGCATCGGGCGCTAGAACGGGCAAAGCATTCTGAGAATTATTTATTTGCCGTCCTGTTTTTGGATCTTGACCGATTTAAAAATGTCAACGACAGTCTTGGGCATATTGTCGGCGACCAAATGCTGATAGCGATCGCTAAACGCTTAGAAAAAAGCCTTCGCCACGGCGATACGGTAGCGCGTCTGGGTGGAGATGAGTTTGCGATTCTGCTGGAAAATATCAATGGGATCGGCGATGCTACCCACGTTGCCGATCGCATCCATCAGGAACTAACCTTGCCGTTAAATTTAGACGGGCATGAAGTATTTACTACCGCCAGTATTGGCATTGCTGTAGGGGCGGGGTCTTCTTACCCCGACTATGCGGGTTATGACCAGCCAGAGGATCTCCTGCGCGATGCCGATATCGCCATGTATCGAGCGAAGGCACTAGGAAAGGCTCGTTATGAGGTCTTTGATAAAAATATGCACGCCCGTGCAGTGGCGCTGCTTCAGTTAGAAACTGATTTGCAAAGAGCGACTGAACGGGGAGAATTTCTCCTTCACTATCAACCGATTGTATCTCTGCAAACTAACCAGGTTGTTAGTTTTGAAGCGCTGTTACGTTGGCAACATCCAGAACGCGGTCTCGTTTCTCCGGGAGAGTTTATTCCGGTTGCAGAAGAAACCGGATTGATTACTCGGATTGGCTGGTGGGTACTGCGCGAAGCTTGTACCAAATTGCGCGAATGGCAGACGCAATTTCCGAGTTCTATCCCTTTGAGTATCAGCGTAAATCTTTCAGGTAAACAGTTTTCTCAACCAGATTTAGTGGAACGCATCGCTGAGATTTTCGCGGAAACTGGCGTGGATGCTAGCAGCTTAAAACTAGAAATTACTGAAAGCGCCATTATGGAAAATGTTGAATCTGCATCAGCGATGCTTTGGCGACTGAGAAAGCTGGGCGTTCAGTTGTATATGGATGACTTCGGAACAGGTTATTCATCCTTAAGTTACCTGCGGCGGTTTCCAATCGATAAGCTGAAAATTGACCGATCTTTCGTCACCCAGATGGCAGGGGATAATGAGAGTCTGGAGATTGTCCGGACAATCGTGATGCTGGCTCACAATCTGGGAATGAATGCGATCGCAGAGGGTGTGGAAACCGTAGAGCAACTGGCTCAACTGCGATCGCTTCAATGTGAATACGCTCAAGGATATTTCTTCTCGAAGCCGGTCGATGCTGACACGGCGCGATCGCTTATCGCCAGCTCAAACACTCATTGATTCCTCCAACTCGCAAGTATTGAATTCACTCATTTCTGACAACTCGACTTTAGCGATTTGGAGATAAGTCAGCATCGAGAAGAAGAATAAATTAGGTTCTTGTGCCGTATTTAATTCAAATGAGAATTGCTATCGATTTCTCGATTAATGTCCTAACTACTGGCTGCTAAAACATTCGTGGATGCAGGGTGCAGCAATCCTGTCAAAAGTGATGCCGGACGTTGGCTGTAAGGCCAAGCAAAGGCATGACGGAATGCCGCCTCTTGACAAGCTTGCAACTGTTCAAAATCAATAATATCCAGTGTCAGCAGATTCTCATACTCAAAAGGCAGACGCACATTGTGTAATCCAGCATTATCAGTACAGATGGCAATATCTACACCCGCTTCAAAACAGCGGTCAAACACCAGTTTGAGTTGACGCATATCCTCCAACGTGCCTGTTTTTAAGTACGTGGTAGGACATACTTCCAAACACTGATTTTGTTGAGCCAATTGTGGTAATAATTCTGGGTATTGCAGGGGGATTTGGATGCCGTGACCAATTCGCATCAAATACGGCAGCAGTTCCGGATAACAGCCAGAAGGGGTTTCGTAGAGATGACCCGTGGTTTTAACACCGAGCGATCGCGCATCCTTATACAATTGGACAAACTCATCCAAACGCTCGGAAATTTGGGCATCTCCTCCCGCCATGTCCACCGCGCAGACATACTCCTTCTTCTGTGCTGCCAAATCAACAATCGCCCGGTTCACCTCATAAGGGAGCCGCGAGTGCATACACAGAATTTGACTGGTTACAATCGGATACTCAGGCACCCGACTGGCTTTGCCGACAATATCCACAATTGTCGCCATTTGGTCAATTCGTTCTGATTGGCTTAAATGCTCGGACGTTCGCAGATACGGTGTATATCGCAGCTCCAAATAAGCCAAATTCTCAAAGATATAAGCACCCCGAATCAGCCGATAAATGAAGTAGGGCAAAGTTTCTGCCGTTTGCGTACTTTCCACCAGCGTATGTAGTTCTAGATACTCATCCAGCGTGTTGCGGGGTCGCGTGTAAAATTCTTCAAACTCTGGGTAATTCGGAAATCGTTGAGCCAGCTCAGAATCGCTGCGATGGAAATACCGCCAAAGAATGCGAGGCACAACAGAACCGCCAAGATGGCGATGTAATTCAGCATATAAAGACACAGGAACCTCTTGCCAGTAATTGTGGAGTTGTTATCTTGTTAGTTGCTAAGGGTGCGCGGTGCGCCCCTTGTAGATGTGAAGCTGCGAATTGTTAATCTGAAGTTGACAGCGGTAGCACCATCTGTTAATAATTGTAATTTGTGAAAACTCTAGCTCTTTTAATAAACCCTTGGCTAACGTAGTTGTGATCGGTGCCCAGTGGGGCGATGAAGGCAAAGGTAAGATAACTGATTTACTGAGTAAATCAGCAGATGTCGTAGTACGTTACCAAGGGGGTGTCAACGCTGGGCACACCGTCGTGGTGGAGGATCAGACCTTTAAACTGCACCTGATTCCCTCTGGAATTTTATATCCGGACACCGAGTGCATTATTGGTTGTGGGACGGTCATCGATCCGCAGGTTCTGATTGAAGAACTGGATCAATTAGAAGCTCTGAAGATATCTACCCGTAATCTACTGATTTCTCAGAATGCCCACGTCACGATGCCTTACCACAGGTTAATTGACCAGGCATCCGAGGAGCGACGCGGTAGCTATAAAATCGGTACCACCGGACGCGGGATTGGCCCCACTTATGCAGATAAGTCAGAGCGAACCGGCATTCGGGTTTTAGACTTGATGGATACCGAAGGGTTGCGCGAACAGGTGCGATGGACGATCGATTATAAAAACGTCATTTTAGAAAAGCTTTACAACTTACCGCCCCTGGATGCAGAAATCGTGATCGAGCAGTACCTGGGGTACGCCGAGCGCTTGCGTCCGCATATCGTGGATAGTTCCCTAAAGATTTACGACGCGATTGGGCGACGGCGCAATGTTTTGTTTGAGGGTGCCCAAGGAACGCTCTTAGACTTAGATCACGGAACCTATCCTTACGTTACCTCCTCAAACCCAGTCGCCGGGGGAGCTTGCGTGGGTGCTGGGGTGGGACCAACGATGATCGACCGCGTGATTGGGGTGGCGAAAGCGTACACGACGCGGGTAGGAGAAGGGCCGTTTCCCACCGAACAGAATGGCAGCGTCGGAGAAATGTTGTGCGATCGCGGGGCGGAATTTGGCACCACCACAGGGCGCAAGCGCCGCTGTGGATGGTTTGATGCGGTGATCGGTCGTTATGCTGTGCGAATTAACGGTCTCGACTGTCTCGCGATCACCAAACTAGATGTTCTCGACGAACTAGAGGAAATTAAGGTCTGCGTCGCCTACGAAATTGATGGCGATCGCACCGAAGACTTCCCCACCAACTCTCGTCAATTTTCCCGCTGTCAGCCGGTTTACAAAACTCTGCCCGGATGGAAACAATCCACTGCTGACTGCCGTACCCTGGAAGACTTACCCCAGCAGGCGTTGGATTATCTCAAGTTCCTGGCAGAGCTGATGGATGTCCCAATTGCGATCGTCTCCCTCGGTGCTAGCCGCGATCAAACGATTATAGTAGAAGATCCGATCCACGGACCCAAGCGGGCGCTATTGCACGCCAATGGCACGCCGGTAACATCACATCGGTAATAGGCGAAAAAATTAAAAGTTAGAAATTAAAAATTGAAGAAAGACGATTTTCTAATTTTTAATTTCTAATTTTTCATGAAGATGCCAATTACCAAGTCACTATTAGCAACTCACAAACAACGAAGATGGAACATACAGTTGAATGTCAAAAGCGCCCTGAAGGGAGCAAGCCGAATGCCCTTCGTCGCAGTGGATTAGTCCCAGCCGTCCTATACGGGCACAAAGGAACTGAATCTATTGAGTTGACTTTGGAAGCCAAAAAGGCTGAAACCTTACTCAAAGGTGCCTCTGTTAATAACACCTTGATTCAGCTCAACATTCCTGAGATTTCTTGGAGTGGTAAAACACTGCTCAAAGAAGTGCAGACGCATCCTTGGAAAAGAACCTCCCTGTATCACCTCAGCTTTTTTGCGGTCGCGGCTCATGGCGATCTGGATGTGCAAGTGCCCCTGCATTATGTAGGAGAAGCCTATGGTGTTAAGCAAGAAGGCGGCGTATTAGACCCCGTACTCAACGAACTTCAGGTACGGTGTGCGCCCGAAAGCATCCCTGATTCGATTGAGATTGATGTCTCTAATTTACATATTGGAGATAAATTGCATATCGGCGAACTCGTTTTGCCACCTGGGGTGACAGCGCTTGGTGAGCCAGATCAAGTGACTGTAAGTGTCCTCCAACCTCAAGTCCAAGCTGAAGATCAAGAAACTGAGTCGGAAACTGAATCTGAAGCATGAGACGATGGCTTTTTGCCAGTTTGTTTCTCATTGCCTTGAAAACCAGGGGTTAAGCCCCTGGCTTTTTTTTAACCGTAAAGACACATTAGTGAAGCCATGCGCGATCGCGCTATAGAACGCAAAAAATATGACAGAAGCTTCTTTTCCCCCTTTAATTCAGCAGATGTTGCAGCCGAGTTTTTATCCTCATCCGGTGACGCAACCAATTGAGCTGATTCAAACACACGTTTCTTATGTGTTGTTGACGGGTGATTTGGTTTATAAAGTTAAAAAGCCGATGAATTTTGGCTTTTTAAACTATTCAACCTTAGAGCTAAGGCAGCATTTTTGTAATGAAGAAATCCGCCTGAATCAGCGCGGTGCGTCGGAAATTTATTTAGAAATTTTGCCCATTACTCAGACAGACGACCAATTTCATTTAAATGGCTCGGGCGAGCCGGTGGAATATGTGCTGAAAATGCGCCAGTTTCCCCAAGATGGCTTATTCAGCAATCTGTTTGAGCAAGACTTGCTGACGGAAAAACTCATGGAGGATTTGGGACGGGTTGTTGCCAAATTCCATGAAAAAGCGCACACAGATGACTATATTCGTAAATTTGGAGAAGTAACTCAAGTTCGGGATGCCATTGATGAAAATTATCGGCAAACTGAAAACTATATTGGTGGGCCGCAAACTCAGGAACATTACGAGGAAACCAGGCAGTATACAGACTCGTTCTTTGCTGAGCGAGAGAAGTTATTTAAAAGCAGAATTCAAAATAACTGGATTCGGGAATGCCACGGAGATTTGCATCTGAGAAATATTTGTCTCTGGCAAGACAAGATTCTGCTATTTGATTGCATTGAATTTAACGAGCCGTTTCGCTTTGTCGATGTCATGTTCGACATTGCCTATGCGGTGATGGATATGGATGCGCGATCGCGTCCAGACCTCGGCAATGCCTATTTGAATACTTATGTCGAGCAGATGGGAGATTGGGAGGGGTTGCAGGTGTTGCCTTTGTACTTGAGCCGTCAAGCTTATGTACGGGCGAAGGTGACTTCTTTCTTGTTGAACGATCCGGCTGTTCCCGCAGCGGATAAGGAAAAAGCCGCCGCCACTGCTGCCCAATATTACCAACTGGCGTGGGAATACACGCGATCGCCGTCCCCAGCGTATGCCACTATTAGTGGCTCCTCTAGCGGCTCCTCCCGCCAAGGAAAGCTGTTTTTGATGTCGGGGCTATCGGGTTCTGGAAAGAGTACGGTAGCGCGGCTCCAGGCGCGACGCTTGGGGGCAATTCACATCCGTTCGGATGCGCTGCGGAAACATTTAGGCGGCGTTCCCTTAGAACAACCAGGAGGGGCAGACCTTTATTCCGATGAGATGACTCAGAAGACCTACAGCCGGTTGTTGGAATTGGGGATAATGCTGACTAGCCAAGGTTGGTCGGTGATTTTGGATGCGAAGTACGATCGGCAGAAGTTGAGAGAAGATGCGATCGCTCAAGCCACTGCTCACCAAATCCCTTTGCAAATCCTCCACTGCACGGCACCAATGGAAGTTTGCCAGAATCGTCTCGCCTCCCGTACTGGTGATGTTTCTGATGCTACCGTTGACCTATTAGCGAAGCAACAAGCCACTGCTGAACCTTTTACTCAATCCGAACAAGCCTACGTGAAAACTTTAGACACGACTCAGGATTGGGAGTCACAATTAAATAGCTAATCGAAAAGTGGCTAATTGAAGGATTCAACCACTCTTCGATTAGCCACTCTTGGATTAGCCAGACACTTATGACGAACAAAGGCAATGGGTTCAGATCCCTGGGACTCTCAAGTGGGTTCTCTGCTGGGTTGAAGTACTGGTTGTTTTTTCTGATTTGCTTTGTAATGCTGGGGTATCGGGTGCCCTTGAGCATCTTTCTAGGGGCGGTTGGGGGTTTTGCAGGGGCATGGGTGGTTGCCTGGTCAAAAGCCAAAGATGAACCCCGGCAGGTACGCTCAGAGGAGACGAAAGAAGGTTCCAATGGGCGGAATCGGAATAATTCGGCAAACCGAAAACGCTATGGTAAACCCAAAAAACAATATCGTGGCTTAAGTGGTCGTCGCGACCGGAGCAACCTAGGAAATAACCAACAAAACAATACAGCCTACAACACAGAAGATAGCCGGGAAGACAACACAGAAGATAACCGGGAAGAATGATTCTGCTGGGGATGAAAAGCAGAGGCGCAAAAGGGGGACAGGAAGTTATCCTCTTTTAGATTTTGGATTTTAGATTCTGGATTTTAGATTTTGGCTCGTACTGGGCGTGTCCATAGACACGCCGAGGCATGGATTTTTAGCGGCTTTAAGGTGAAATGGTATAGCAATTACTAATTACCTTGTTCTATGTTTTTGTTTCTCTCAAAACTGCTACCGCTATTTATCTATCCCTTGGGAATTGCCTGCGTGCTAATGATTGTGGCACTGGTGTTGCTGTGGAAACGCCCTCGTTGGGCGGCGGTGCCGATTGTTTTGGCATTGATTGCCTTGCTGGTGGGGAGTAATGGCTGGGTGGAGAACTCGTTATTGCGATCGCTAGAATGGCAAAATCTCCCACCAGCCGAACTCCCAACTGCTGAGGCGATTGTTATCTTGGGCGGTGCTACGAAATCGGCTTCGCCGCCTCGACCGAGTGTAGATTTGAGCGAAGAAGGCGATCGCGTCTTCTATGGTGCCCAGTTATACCGCGAAGGCAAAGCTCCTGTCGTGATTGCTAGCGGCGGACGCATCGACTGGCGGGGCAGTGGGGCACCGGAATCTGCGGATATGGCTGTAATTTTAGAAACATTAGGCGTCCCTAAATCTGCCATTCTTCAAGATCCTAGCTCTTTAAACACTTATGAAAATGCGGTGAATGTGCGGCAAATTTTAGAAAAGCAGGGGATTCGCCGAGTATTATTAGTGACTTCGGCAATGCATATGCCGCGATCGCTCCTGATTTTCAAGCGTCAGGGAATTCAAGCCATCCCCGCACCCACCGACTTTTTGGTGACAGAAGCCGACCTTCTCGAATCCAACAGGAGCCTGCAAGCTCGAATCCTGAATGTTTTACCAGATGCCGAGCGGTTACACAGGTCAACCAGAGCGTTAAAGGAATACATTGGAACAGGGATCTATCGCCTTAAAGGCTGGCTTTAAAAAGTTTAGACAGTAGTTTGAAGCGATTATTTTTCCAACCTTCAACCTTCCAACCTTCAAAAATGCCAAAAGAATTCCCACACTTTATTCCAGCACCTCCCCCCGTAGCGGACATCTTTGCCACCTACCAAATGACTCATGACTTTTACCGGGAAGCCGAGTACCGAAAGGAACTTGAGCGTTACTGCCAGTGGTATCACATGACAGCAGAAGCTAACCGGCAAGAGTTGCAGAGAATGCGGGGTGACATCAATATATTCGGCTGGTTTAATCGCGGTAGGCGATGATAGTCAATGGCTCATGGTCAATGGCTCATAGCTAATCGCGAATATGAGCCATTGACCATGAGCCTAATTTAGAGTTTCTAGCTCATCCTCGCGGAAGTGACCTTTAAATTTTTTGTCAAACTGGACAAAAACTGGAAGGTTGGCGCTGACGGGTCTGCCTTGCCATTCGTGAATGATTGAGACCACTTCTCCTTCCCGATCCTTGACATCAAAAGGCTTACCCTTATTTTCAGGATGGTGGTAAACAATCACAGATTTGATAACGCGGACGCGATCGCCTACTTTCATTTCTTGATCTCCGGTTGGGTATCTGAGTCAAACTGGTGCAGCCTTCTTTTGAGGAATAACTGCTTCCACCAAGCGTGGTGAGCTGGGAGCGTTGCCTATCAAGACGCTTGGCTCTTACCAGTACCCAAGCATTGTGCTATTGTGAACAACCTTAATATTCTTGCACAGGACGGTAACTTCCTCTTTATGGACTTGGAGGGGGTGCTGACGGAACTGGTGACGCTGAATTTTCGGGAGGGGGCGGCACTCGTGTGGATGGAGAAGGAGAGTTCTGCGGCGATGGTGGCACACTCGACGCGGGAGATGGAGTTTCGGGGACTGGAACGGGCAACGGTGTGGGGTTGAACAAGCGATCGCGTATTTGCTGGAACCCTTGAGGATTGTATTTCCACCAAGCATATAACCCAGCAGCACTGCCCCCCAGCAGTAGGAGGAAGACTCCCAGTGCGACGACCAACCCTTTCCCTCGGCGCAGTCGGTTTGGCTTTGCCGGAACGATCTCTACCGGCACCGCTTCAGCATACTTCACGTCTTCAGCTTCAGCTTGCAGACTAGCTTTCGGCATCAAGGTGAGATTCCCGATCTCGCCAAAATTGAGTAGCACCGGATACTCTGGGGAAACGCGGCAGTAAGTAATCACGACTGAAGTATTATCGTGACCGTTCTTCTGATTCGCTAAGTCAATCCAGGACTGTACTGCCGCCTCCAGGGGAATTTTAGCCTGAAGCACCGGCTCCACATAATCTACCCAGGAACGCTCAACCCAGTTATTGTCGCTCAGACCATCAGAACACAGCAGCAGCAGTCCGTCTTCTTCCACAATGAAGCGTTGCACATTCGGACGAAGAAACTCGGCATCCCGCGTGCCTAGCGCTTGAGTGAGGGCCCCGGCATCGGGTCGCTGTAACGCCTCCCGGTAGAGACTGCGCCCCATTCGCACTTCCCTGGCAGCAACGTCATCGTCTACGGTCAGCAGCTGGCAAGAATGGGGGGTAATCCAGTAGGCGCGGCTATCCCCAACATGGGCGATATAGAGTTCGTGGGCATTCCCCACACCAGAGTTAGCCGTCGTCACCTTCTGGGGCAGCTGGAGAGCCATCACCAGCGTCGTTCCCATCCGCCGCCTAGACTCTCGTCCTTGTTCGTCATTGCGGGCACAAATGAGGTTATTGACTACCCGGATACTTGCTGCGAGTTGCTCTTTCACCAGTTCCGGTGGCACGATTTCCGTTTGCTCTGCCACTTCCGCCAAAAGCGCCCGAACTTGCAGTTTCAGGGATTGTACTGCTAGCTGGCTGGCAACTTCTCCACCTTCATGACCGCCAATCCCATCGCAAACGATGCTCAAGTGGGGAATCAGCGGGTCAGTTGTTTGGGTGAAGTCTGCTGCTAGCAAATCCCGCGCCGTGGGATAGCAGGTGTCTTCGTTATGATCGTGTTGGGGACCCGTATCGGTGGCACCGGCAACCCGCAAGCGCAAGGGGAGTTCAGCTGCCTGCTCCAGTAATAGCTGATTTAGCCGTTCGGCGATCGCGCTTTCGGTCGCATCTTCGGCTTGCATCAGTTCGCAAATTTCTAACAGTGGCGTCACCGCTGATGCCTGGATTAATCGGCACCAACTCGCGATAACAAGGCCCAGATCCCGGAGACTTGGGCCAAACCCCGCGACCATTTGATCCCCGGTCGGTTCCGCTAAGGCGTGAGCGGCAAAAGGCTCAAGGCTCAAGGTGAGAGGCAGAAATTTTTTCTCTTCCCGCCGACTTCCTCCAACTTGCCTGTGGTCGGAGATGCCATTCCCATTGTTTGTATGGGCAACTTCCATCTCTGGGTCGCTGACGGGATTGGCGTAAAGTTCCAACAGCCGCAACCGCCACCCTTCCACTCGGAGATTGTCCGCAACTAAAAGGCTAGAAGCTACCCCAAATTCCTCTAGGGGCGTCCAAAGTTCTAGAATCTGCCAGAGCCAGTAAATCTGGCGTACTGCCGATGCTTGGGGCAAAGCGTCCAAAATGGAAGGAAATAGCTTGCCTGTGGCATCCATCGGGACATTTTCTAGCAACAGAATCTCAGTCGGGGATGGAGAATTTCCCACTGCTGCATATCCATAGACTTCGGGGAGATGAAACCGCTGGGGATATAAGCGCAGGTAAGGGTAAAGATTTTCCGGGAACTGTTCGGGGATCTGAGGCGGCTGTGTCGGTTGAGTATCGAGCCAAACTTGAGGTGCAACAACTTGATATCTGTCTTGCACGAATTCTCCGACCGGGATCGTTGCAGCAACTGAGCCAGTTGCCCAAAGATAGCGATCGCTCTTCAACTGGGAACTGTTCATAAACCGAAATTTTTATAAAAAAGCTTCCAAGAGATTCTTAAGGAAAAATTCCACTGGTTTCTGGGAAATTTATAGCTGAAATGTTGTAGTAAACAAACAGGCAAGATGCCTTCCCAATCCTAACTGGCTTTCATTGGAATAGTTCATCTTACCTTGATAACTATCCTTACCGGGATATCAAGAAGGGATTGAGTTTTATGACGATTTGGTTTCTAGCAGGGTTGTTGGATTCTCTTTTTCTCATCCAGCTGGCGCTCCAGCCTTTGGGATTCAGCCCAACTTTGTTGTGGTTACTGGTAGGAGCGATCCTTTGCTCGATAGAGCTAGTTGTACCAACAGCTTTTACTGCTTTCATGATGGGAATCAGCGCCTTCGTGGTGGCACTGTTAGTCATGCTGCTCCCATTACCGGCGGCTTTACAGGTGGTGCTTTGGTTAGTGTTTTCAATTGCTTTCGTTTACCTGGGTCATCGCTTGATGCCAAGACGAAAGGTATCTTCGATTGAAGATGCCACCGAGGGTCAGACTTTAACAGAGATTTTGCCAGGAGAGATGGGGCGGGTACTCTACGAAGGAAATTCTTGGAAGGCACGCTGTGAAGATGAGAAACTGGCGATCGCTCCCAATCAAAGAGTGTACGTCGTCAGACGGGAAGGCACAACTCTCATCGTGCTTCCAGAACACCTATTGAAATCCTAATTTTAGGGTTTATCAATCTGCGATATTGTAAAAACGAGGTTCACAATGGAAGGATTTTTTGGGTTACTAATTGCTTTAGTTTTAGGCGGATCTGCCCTCTCAGGCGTCAAAGTGGTTACTCAAGGAAACGAAGCTTTAGTCGAAACTTTAGGTAAATATAGCGGCAAAAAACTAAAACCCGGTCTGAATTTCGTGATCCCGGTTTACGAAAGAGTCGCTTACCAAGCAACCGTCCGGGAAAGAGTTCTCGATATTCCTCCCCAACAATGTATTACCCGCGACAACGTTTCGATTACCGCTGATGCTGTCGTGTACTGGCGCATTCTGGATTTGGAGAAAGCCTACTACAAAGTGGAAAATCTCCAGTCAGCAATGGTGAATTTGGTGCTGACGCAGATTCGCTCGGAAATGGGCAAACTGGAACTGGATGAAACCTTTACTGCCCGGACTCAAATTAACGAACTTTTGCTCAGAGAACTGGACGAATCTACCGATCCTTGGGGAGTGAAGGTGACGCGGGTAGAACTGCGAGATATCGTTCCTTCCAAGGCTGTACAAGAATCGATGGAATTGCAAATGTCGGCGGAACGTCGCAAGCGGGCGGCAATTCTTACCTCTGAGGGCGAACGCGAATCAGCTGTGAACTCTGCGAAAGGGAAGGCTGAGGCGCAAGTTCTGGAGGCAGAAGCCCGTCAAAAATCCGCGATTCTGGAGGCAGAAGGGCAACAAAAGACGATTGTTCTCAAAGCGCAGGCGGAACGGCAGCAGCAAGTTCTCAAGGCTCAGGCTACTGCTGAAGCGCTCCAAGTGATTTCTAAAACGCTCAAAACCGACCCCAACGCCCAGGAAGCTCTTCAGTACCTACTCGCTCAGAATTATCTAGAAATGGGGATGGCGATTGGCAAGAGCGGTAGCAGCAAGGTGATGTTTATGGACCCGCGCACTATCCCAGCTACGTTGGAAGGCATTCGCTCGATTGTCGGAGACACGAACCAAGCTCAATTTTTAGATTTAGGCGACGATAGTTAATCTAAGGCATCGCTAGCAACTTGAGCAACACAGCAGCGATCGCACAGTCCAAAAAACTCCAGAGTATGGTAGAAAATTTTAAACGAGTGCGATTGTTGCAGCTGGCTCTCCAACTCATGGACTGGACATTGATTGATGGGAATCGAGTCTCCGCACTGCAAACAAGTTAGGTGGTGCTTGTCTTGTTGCACGGAACTGTAGAGCGATTCGCCACTTGCCAATGTCCGTACCTGGACGACACCATCCAGTTTTAAGGCTTCCAGGGAACGATAGACGGTTGCTAGTCCCATGCTTTGGCTACGATTGCGAAGTTCTACATAAATATCTTGAGCTGAGACAGCTCGGTTCATCGTCTTGAGCAGATTCAAAATACGCTCTTGACTGCGGGTGCGTTGGGCTTTCATGGTCTTCAGTTTTGCAAGATATCCTTAATATGTTTCAGGTTGTCGCTGATACCTTTATCTCTTTCCAGCTTAAATTGCGAGAACTTCACGCAGCTCACACCCTTCCCCCCTTAGAATAAAACAAATATCACCTATCTAAGGGAATAATTTATAGGAATGGCTGTGAATCGGAAATATCAAGCGAAAATCTACGTGACTCTGCGCCCTTCAGTTTTAGACCCAGCAGGCACGGCGGTACAGTCTGGGTTGGGGCATATGGGATATGCCAATGTTGAACAGGTGCGAATCGGAAAGTATATTGAACTGACTCTGATGGCAGAGAGTGAGGATGAGGCGCGGCATCAATTAGATCGGATGTGCGATCAGTTGTTGACGAATCCGGTAACCGAAAACTATCGGTTTGACCTAACTGAGATGTCGGGTCAGATAGAGACGGAGATATTCTTTTAGGATAATAGGGGCTAGGTAGTTGGTAGTTAGTAGCGATGGGTCATTTGTGAAGAACCAATCGCTACTGATGACTTCTGGCTAGCCAGTCTTCCATTAGCGATTAGCAATATGAAATTTGGGGTTGTTGTGTTTCCGGGTTCTAATTGCGATCGCGATGTCGCCTATGTGACTCGCGATTTGCTACATCAGCCGACGCGGATGGTTTGGCATGAAGACACGGATATTTCCGATCTCGATGTGGTAGTGATTCCGGGTGGCTTCAGCTACGGCGATTATCTGCGCTGTGGCGCGATCGCTCGTTTCTCTCCGGTGATGCAAGCAACGATTAAACACGCCCAGCAAGGGAAGTTTGTCTTGGGTATCTGCAACGGGTTTCAGGTGCTAACGGAGGCGGGACTCTTGCCAGGAGCGCTTACCCGAAATCAAGAGTTGCATTTTATTTGCGATCGCATTCCCCTGAAAGTCGAACGCACCCATCTCCCTTGGACGCAAGCCTATTCTACCGGACAAGTCATTACCCTCCCGATTGCCCACGGTGAGGGGCGCTACTACGCCGATGCCGATACTTTGGCAAGGCTGGAAGACAACCAGCAAATTCTCTTCCGTTATCACGGCGAGAATCATAACGGCTCTTTAAATAATATTGCGGGTATTTGCAATAAAAAAGGCAACGTGCTAGGAATGATGCCTCATCCAGAACGCGCCTCAGATCCGATTTTAGGCGGTACGGATGGCATTGGGTTGTTCCAAGGATTACTGTCTGCGGTGGCAGCGATCGCATAGTGCCATAGCAAAAATGTTTTGTTGAACCACAAAGACACAAAGAAAACTTCGTACTTTCTTTGTGTCTTCATGTCTTTGTGGTTAATCTTCAAACACCTATATATTTAGGTAGAAATACGTTTGGCTGTGGCAAGTTCCCCCCACAGACCGACAATTGTTCCAACCGGACAGCACTAGCATCAAAAAAGTGCAAAGACGGAATTCATGGGCAATTATGGTCGCGATTACTGATTTTCAACCAACGAATACGGCAACGAGTCAAGAAACAGCCACAAGCTACAACGAATCTGAGCAGCAATTTATAAAATTGCTCGAAATGGAAGATTTAGACAACAAGCTAGCTGCACAACCTGAACTAGCAAGCGACGTTGAAAGTGCGATCGCTACCGCAATTGAGGCGGCTTACAAGGTAGGAAGTGGTGATGAGCCAGTTGAAGCCGCACACCTCTTTTTGCAGCGCGTGCTGTATCGCATCAATCGGCTCAAGCTGTTTTGGTATGACGATCTGCGCCATTACACCAACGAACGCTCAATTTGGTTGCAAAAAGTTCGCAACCAAATCGAGTCCGCTTGGCAGCAGTGGGAACTGGCACACTTTGATGTAGAAGCACTCCAAAAACTTTCCCCAGCCGATGTTAAGCAAGCGCTGAGCGAGCGGGGTGCAGCCGACTTAGATCCTCCCCTATCGGAAGGTAGTCGCTACTTGCGGGAGCAGACAACAGAGGCTGGTTATCGCCGAATCTTGGCAATTGGTTCCTTTGATGGCTTAGTTGAAGGCAGCCGCCTGTCGCGCATTCTGGGAGGCACCGCCAACGCAGTACAATGTACCCTCGTCAAAGTGTTGTTGGAAGAGTACGGCAACGGTCGCCTTTCCCGCAAGCACTCTACCTTTTTTGCCCAGATGCTTGACGAGTTTGGCATGAACACAGAGCCAGAGGGCTACTTCGATTTAGTACCTTGGGAAGTGCTAGCCTGCGCTAATCATAACTTTCTCGTTACCGAGCGCAAAATTTATTTCTTGCGTTACTGCGGTGGATTGACTTATTTTGAAGTGGCAGGTCCTGCGGCATACAAAACCTATCTAGCCGCAGCGCAACGGTTGAACCTTTCTGATGCAGCAATGGGTTACTGGGAACTGCACATTCGGGAAGACGAACGTCACGGTCAATGGATGTTAGATGATGTGGCAATGCCGTTGGTTGACAAGTACCCGAATGATGCTTGGGAAATTGTCCTGGGATATGACCAAGAGAAGCTAATGGGCGATCGCGCTGGTGTAGCGATCGCGCGTTCGGCAAAAGAAGCGGATCGAGAGGCCAATCGATAAAATACATTTTGCCTAAAATACTTGCCGACTTGTTAACAGTCAGTCGTCTTCCATTCTCGTTCTCTAGGTTGAACCCTGAGAACGAGAATAAATTTGAATTTTTCTAGTTTTAGTTAGAAATTAAACAATAAGAATAGGGTATTGAGAACTGTTAACTTCTCAATACCCTTGATTCGTTCCCGTCTAAAGTGGCTTTTGGGTTTAGGAAAGATTCTTTAGCGATCGCTCTCCCCCTCCCTGTTCAAGCTTTTACAAAGATGTCATGATCTGAATCAGCTCAGTAGATAAATCCACTTGACATTTCTGCTGCTTCCTAAACAAAACACCTGCTAAAAGATAGATGTTCGCTGAGTAAAAAGCCATTTTCTTTTCTCGCAACTCTCTAATTGTGTTTTTAACCTTTGGCTCACAACTGTAATAACCAAAGTTTAGAGGGGAGACGATAAAATTAGCAATCGAGTAGCCTTGCATGATTGCATAATTAATAAAGCCCTCCGGATTAGAATAACTAGAGAGCATTAGTAAGACGTTTTCATAATCTAAAGATAAAAGCCGTTTGGCAATTTTAGACCCATCTGTACCCCCATGTAACAGGGGTTGATAAATATTCTCATCTGGCGCTGGAAGGTATGGTGGATTTGAGATCAGATAATCAGCCTTGGGAAGAGATGCCTCAAAGAAAGAAGTATTGTGAATGATATATTGGGCGCTAAGTTCGTATTCCTGAATATTTGATTTAGCAGTTTTCCAGGCTAAGTCATTGAGTTCAAATCCATGTATAATTCCATCAAATCTGGTTCTCATTAAGGAGTTAATGACTGGGGTTCCATCTCCTGAACCAAATTCGATAATAGTTTTACCATGAGCGCCCTCATTTAAAACTAAACTTTCTAAACATTGAGAATAAAAATTAGATTCTTCTGGGCAATAGAATACATCTTTTACTGGCCTGGATGAAATTAGCATAGTTTTCTCGGTGATAACTATAACAAAGCTAATTCATCCTCTATGCTTTTGTGATCTATCAAGAGAATTATACCCAAAGGCATTGACAAGCATTTACATTTATTTATAATTTTCTAAGGTGTTTTTACAGACTTTTAAAAAACACTGTTTTTCTGAACAAAAAACAACAAATGGCTAATTGCTTTTCAACACTTAGCAATTAACCATGAGTCATCATTAAAGTAATAAATGGAGCTATAAAAAGTTAAGCAACTACTGCCAGTTGGTTAAGATCGCCATTCAATCCACAGGTATAAACTAATCTTTGATGAGTACCTGGAGTTTGGCTAGCAAGCTACAAAATATCTTTGTTGACACAACCTGGGATGACATCTGTGTGAGCGCACATCTATCAGAAGCCAGCATTGCCTAACGTTGTTCCTACAAGCATCAAAC
Source organism: Trichocoleus sp. DQ-U1 (assembly GCF_039961925.1). Lineage (NCBI taxonomy): Bacteria > Bacillati > Cyanobacteriota > Cyanophyceae > Leptolyngbyales > Trichocoleusaceae > Trichocoleus > Trichocoleus sp. DQ-U1. The sequence continues at coordinate 45,009 of NZ_JAMPKB010000027.1, forward strand.
TAAAGGCGAGGCAACACTGACGATAGGAAGCTGTTTTAGGGGTGGTTGATAGCGCTAGAAGCATTAGGGTAGCGTTTGCGGAGGACAACTGTATTGTAGTTGTAGGCGATCGCTAGAATATTCATGACCAGGCAGGTGCTTCCCAAACATAGCAGGATATAGGTGGGAGGCAGCACTACCCCAACCTGGAACCAAGTAAAGACGTGTAGCACCATCACCAGAGCAAAGACGGTTGCCACTCCAGCACTCCGCCACACCTGAACTTGAGGGCGACAGAGTGCAGCCAGAATCATTGTCCAGATGGTAGCACCCAAGTTGGCTGGAACCAGAAACGCGCAAATGGCGATACAGTGGGCGCGTGAAAACTCAGAGAGGGAATTAAAGTCCAACATCTGTTCATTATATCGAATGGCAAGATTTTACAAGACTTTTTGCGATCGCCTGTAAACACTCACGGCTGTTGGTCACATTTATTCACATACGACTGCGATCGCTTTCCCACTAAAACTGCACGACCTTGTCTAAAACTACATAATTTGTTTTAAATCTAATAAAAACCCAGGTAACACATCTTCTCCTGATAAAGTTGCCGGATTTTCTAAAATCTCCACATCCTGCCCTTGACGATAGATTTCTACTCGCTGGTTTTTCCGGTTGCTCAACCAACCCAAACGAGCGCCATTTTCCATATACTCTCTCATTTTCGCCTGTGCGATTTTCAGCGAATCGCTAGGAGAGAGTAACTCAACCACAAAATCAGGACATAGCGGTGCAAATCCCTGTTGTTCTTCGGGGGTCAAAGCATCCCAGCGATCGCGTCTTACCCAAGACGCATCAGGTGAACGATCTGCACCATTCGGCAGTTTGAAGCCACTCGAAGAGTCGAAGGCAAGCCCTAAATTGTTTTGTCGGCTCCAAGCTTGGAGTTGATACGATAAATCGATATTACGATTTCCAGTTTCGCTACCTGTAGGGGGCATAATGATTAATTCGCCCGATGCTGTGCGCTCAAATCTTAAATCCCGATTGTTCTGACATAACTGGAAAAACTGCTCGTCTGTCAAGTCAATCGTTAATTTGAGGGTAGAAGGTAAAGTAATTGTTGCTGTGTTCATAAAGTTATTAAAGTATTCACTTGCTTATATTTTTTAGTCTATTATCGCTCTGTTATAAAATTTGTTCGCTTCTTCTTGCTTCTGTATTGGCGCTAAATAAATTGTTTTCTTTTTTTCTCATTCTGGAAAATTTAGTCGTGGACTACCTGCACGAATTCGGAGCTGACTTCTGTAAAAGTCAGCTATCCAGCGATCGCAAAATCTAGGCAAAGGGCGCTACTCCCATCCCCATTGTCAACCTTGAGGTCAACCCTGAGACTGATGTAACCCGCCGTGAGTCGATTAATTTAGTTAATAGAACTTAACATTCGACAACTAAGGCAACGTTCCTGGATGCAATTGAGCTGCAAAGGTGAATGGTTTGTCGTCAGCAACTTTAATAAAAGGATGAGCAACAATGCAATTAAAGCCAATCACAGAGCAAGTCGTCGCCGTCGTTGGCGCTTCTAGCGGCATCGGGCGCGAGACAGCTTTGCAGTTTGCCCACCGAGGCGCAAAAGTAGTCGTCTCAGCTCGCAGCGCACCAGGGTTAAAGTCTTTGGTGGATGAGATACAGCAACAAGGCGGTGAAGCAGTCGCAGTCGTTGCTGATGTCACGGATTTCGAGCAAGTAAAAGCGATCGCAGATAAAGCCGTGCAGGTATACGGGCGACTCGATACCTGGGTGCATTGCCCCGCCACGGGCGTTTTTGCCACTTTCGACAATACAACACCGGAAGAGTTTAAGCGGATCATCGATATTAGCCTGATGGGGCAGGTATACGGTGCAATGGCGGCGCTACCCCATCTCAAGCGCGAGGGACGCGGGGCGCTGATCCACATCTCTTCAATGGAAGGCAGGCGTTCATTACCGCTCCAGAGTGCCTACTCCTCAGCAAAGCACGGGGTTGAGGGCTTTCTAGAATCCCTGCGCGTCGAGCTGCAACATGAGGGAATCCCCATCAGTGTGACGAGTGTGAAGCCATCCGTGATCAACACGCCCTTCTACAACAACGGTCGCACAAAATTAGGCGTCAAGCCGACGGGAATACCGCCGTACTATGAGCCGAACCTTGTTGCTGATGCGATCCTCTACGTAGCCGAACACCCCACTCGTGACTTTATTGTGGGGGATGTGGGCAAGCTATTAGATGTGGTTCAGCGCATCTCACCGGGACTGGTGGATCAAATTTTGGTTCTCATCGGCTTCAATTTTCAGAAAACCAACGAGCCAAAGTCTGAAGATGCGCCAGATAATCTTTACGAGCCGATTCTCAGCCATGACAAAGTAGAAGGAGATTTTGGCAATCTAACGATTCCCTCCTTTACTGACTGGCTGGATAAGAATCCGCCGGTTAAATGGGGCGCTGTAGCAGCTGCGGCGTTGGGAGTTGCCGCAGTCGTCAAAGAGTTTTTCCCAGGAAATAATATTTAAGGCGATCGCATCAGGGACACTACTCGGTTGAAGCGATCGCATCCAACCTCAGCTGCCTTCTCATCTAAATCTAAAGTTGCGATCGCTCTCATAATTCTTAAAAGGAATGGGGAATTGGAAAGAAGGCACGCCTAATGTCATTTCCAATTCCCCATTCCCAAACAGCAACAAACTATCAATGACCCGATTCACAAATTAGATGTTATGCCTTCAACCTTCCATCTTCTAGATGCAACACTCGATCGGCAACATCCATAATTCGACTATCGTGTGTCACCATCAGAACCGTGCAACCGCCTTCCTTGGCGAGCTGACGCAGTAACTCAATCACAGCGTGTCCGGAGTGAGAATCTAAAGCCGCCGTAGGCTCATCTGCCATAATCAACTGAGGATTGCCAGCTAAAGCACGAGCGATCGCTACCCGTTGTTTTTGTCCCCCAGATAAATCGCGGGGTAAATTTTTCGCCTTATCCGCCAATCCCACCTGTTCTAGCAAAATTTGTGCTTGTTGCCGTGCCATTCGTCCCCGAATCCCTTTCAGATTCAGCGCTACTTCTATATTCTCAGCCGCAGTCAGCGCCGGAAACAAGTTAAATCCTTGAAAAATAAAGCCAATATTTTCCAGTCTGAACTTTGCTAACTGGCTCCGAGACATCCTTGTAATCTCTTCCCCCAGCAAGTGTACGCTGCCAGCAGTCGGCGTCAAAATCCCAGCCAAAATTGAGAGTAAGGTCGTTTTACCCGATCCAGATGGCCCCATCAATAGTTGAATATCGCCCTTGAAGATTTCCAGATTGACTCTTTTAAGGGCTTGGAAACGCGATCCTCCCGACTGGAATACCATTTCTACTCCGATGCCGATAATGGCTTTTCTGTGAGCCTGAAGCGAACTCATAGAAGGAATAGCATCTAGATTTCGGACACTGGCAAATTGAGTACGGTTGCTTTGGGAAAGAATCATCAAAATTTCTATTCGTTAGGTCTAAACTACAACGAGTTACTAAATGCAATCTGTCTTAAGTAACCATACTCCGGACAAAATTTCAACGGAAGCATCGAAGGAAAGAATCAGATGCAGACTTTAAGAAGAAACCGAACATTAATGCCTCCTACTCTAGATAAAGGCTGTTCGACTATTGAATAGCGAGCAGGAATCAATCTATTTTATAGAGATTGACATTAGAGACTAAATAGTAGGTGTGACTTTAGGTAGTACGAACCCTGCTCCCCTCACCGTTTTAAGTGAGATTGAATTACACTCACCTACTTAAAGTACGCATACTCTCCAAAATAGGTTTGTATAATGTTTTAATTTCTAATTGTTCTGCCCTGTTGCCAATATAAAGTTCAACTCACTATCAGTTAGGATAAAACAGACATCTACATTTATTATTGATGGTCATTGAGTATATCAGGTTCCTGAAAACCATCGACTATTATCCTAAAGCGGCAAAATTCTGAAATCATGCCTTAAAAACAATAGCCGGATCGACACGAGTCACTCTTTGGATAGCGAAGATAGCTGAACCAACACACATCAGAGTCGTAATCCCAAAGATGGCGATCGCACTTCCAGGCGTGATTAAAATGATGATTCCCTGAGTAGCAAACGTCCAAGCTCCCAACCCCTGGCAAAGAACCATGCTAGGAATATAGCCCAGAACCGCCATCCAGAGCGCCTGCTCGACAATCACACCGTAAATTTTCCAATCAGAAGCTCCCATCGCCTTGAGCGTACCATACTCCTTTAAGTGGTCAGATACAGAAGCGTAGAGGATCTGACCTGCGATCGCCATCCCGATAATAATGCCAACAACGGCACCCAAGCCCAAAATAAACCCAATTCCCGTGCGCTGCTGCCAGAAAACCCGCGTCTGCGATGCCATTTCGGCCTTCGTATAAGCGCGGGTATCTGGTAGTGCTGCTTCTAACTTTTTCTTGAGTTGCTGTAAATCTTGACCGGGCTTTGCCTGCACCAATACATAGGTGATTAAATCAGTAGGAGTTAATTTCTGGGGTGCAGGAGCAGATAGATTATTCGCAGCGGGTGGGTTATTAAAACTCGCCGACGCACTGGTACACTTTATGTCACCCGATTGGAGCTTGCAGTTTAAACTCGTCGTTACGCGGGAATTTGCGTAAGCGTTGGCAGTCTCCAACGAGGTGAACAAAAAAGTATTCGATGTAATTGATTGAGTGTCTTGCGTCAGAGCAACTAACTGTGCCTTAAATGAGCCAACTTCAGCAACATCGCCAATTTGTTTGATGTTCAAAGGACGCAAATTAGATTTATCCAGCATCACCGTGTAAGGCTGCTTTAAGGCACTCAAACTTCCTTGAATAACTTTCCCTGGACTAAATAATTCTCCGGCTGGATTGAATCCGATGATTCTCATCGGTGAAATCTTGTTCCGAGAATCTCGCCACAAAGAGGCTTGGACAATCAGGGGTTCAGCTTGTTCTACGCCTTCTACCCGTCGAGCCTCAACAACTCGCTGCGCGGGTATAGGTAGTGTCAGCTCCATGTGAATCATATCCGCTGAGGATACCCAGATATCAGCATTGGAATTGTCGATTAGCAAAGTCGTAGCGCGAGTAAATCCATTGAAAATACCCGTTTGAATAGTGACTAAGCTAACTGCAAACATAATCCCCGCCTGAGCTGCCAGGAAGCGGGGAATATCCTCAAATAGGTTTTTGCGGGCGATTGATGCCATGAAAGGAGTTGTTTACTAGCGTGTTTATTATAAAACCGGAAAATTGAAAGACAATTTCCGCAAAACGAGCGAAATAAACTGAAAATTGCGTTACAGTACCCCAAACCCGATTTCTTAGAACAATCAGATTTGCTAATCCTATTCATTGTGCTTACCGATATATCCGCACTAAGATGGATTTTTTAAATTTATTTTACTGTGAAAGGATTAAGCTTGGTTCTGGCTGCGATTTCCCTATAATTACCGACGTGCTGAGAGGAGTTCAATGCGATCGCGTCTTTTCCGTGTCAGAGGAAATCTCGCCTATCCAGCGTCAAGCCAAGCCTCTGCTATCAAGCAATGCCGCTGCGCTCTCTACCTTTGCCTTTACCAATTTAATACCCGCGAAAGAGTAAAGAGCGATACTAACTAAGCTACCTTCATAAATAGAAACATCGTAATAAACAGACTACGCTCAACTTAAAATAACATAGGAGAAAAATTCATGAGCGACGAACAAAATCCAGTATTGCCAGAAGATCCCAGCGAAGCAGAACCGGGAAGAGGGGCACCAGGAAACAACCACATTGGAGTTCAATTATCGCAATCAGTATTGGGCGTGAATGCAGCAGATGCGGTGATTCCATCTAATGTGGACAAAGAGCTGAATAAACACCAAGTTGAAGCAGCTAGAGAACAAGAAGAAGGAACTGGTTTAGATACGACCGAGGGTTACATCCTGGATGAAGCGGGGCAGCTAAACAATTTTGCGATTGAGCCTCCAATGTATGTAGAAGAGAAATAATATACGACCTTTGCTGGGAGCGCCAATCATCAGCCTCCCGGCATATTCATGTATTTAAAAACAAAAATTTAATAACTTTGCCTGAAATCCTAGCGTCTCAACTGTAGGTAACAAAAAGACGTTATCGGCATTAGTTATGAAAAAAATATACTTTTTGATTATGGGGGCAGTTGCGATTTCGGCAATTACTGGTGCCACTCTAGCAACAGCCGGTCGCCAAACTGGGGCACAGAACCAACAAAGCATAGAAACAAATATACCGGAATCAACTTCGACCTCACAAGCAACTGCGATCGCTTCCACCGTTAAAACCAACAACGATGCAGTTGAAGCCACAACGCCACAGATAAAGACTCAAACGGATGTGGCAATACAGCCAAAGCTGGATAACTTTCCCCATCAACGCATCGTTCTGGTAGATGAAGTAAACCCAGGAAGTGACTTCGCTCAATTTCGGCAACAGTTGCGGGAAGCAGTGCGATCGCGCGATGCTGAGTTTCTGCAATCCATTTTGCCCCCCAACCAAATTGGCATTGGTCACGGCATCAGCACCCTCCCCGATTTGAAGCTAGAAAATCACAATGCCCCAATCTGGGGATGGCTAGAAAAAGCCCTAGCTGCCGGTTGTTTTCAAACCACTAACCAGGGGCAACCGGACGTTGACCCCCAATCTCCAGGTTGGATTTGTAACACCGTACCGCGCGATTTTGCTCAACAGTATCCCGCACCGAATTCTGCCGATGGCGTTTCCTACGAATTAAGCCGCGTCATCGTTGTAGGTGAAAATGTGAACGTGCGATCGCAACCCAGCGTAGAGAGTCCAGTAGTCGGCTTACTCTCAAACGAAGTCGTCAAAGTCAATCGTCAAATCGAAGAACAACGCGCCAGAGAACGGGCGCAACGAGGCGAAGATTACAGTTCCATCAACGGGTGGACTGCGGTAATTTTGCCAAATGGAAAACCGGGCTACATTTCCAATCGCTTTGCTTATTCTCCCCTTGAATATCAAGCCGTCTTTGGCACAGTGAAGGGGCAATGGCGTCTGCTTTATATGCCCGGTGGAGAGTAAATCAAAGTAAAAGTATCGCTATTTCGGGGAAAATTAGACAGGCGATCGGGAATTAAAAGCAAGTTTCCTACAGACTAAAGCTTGAAGCCTGGTAAATGAAGTTCGCAAAGGTGACTTCACGAAAACTATCTCTGTATTTTCGAGCTAGCAAAGCAAAGATTCTGTTACCTTGTCAAAATTCTCCAGCCTGATGAATACCTTTGAGAGTAACGTCCATGCCAGTAGATTTAATCATTCTAATTGCCGCACTCATTGTATCCTGGTTAGTCTTCACCTTACTCATTAAGGTAGTGAAAGCCAGCATCGGCACAGCCATTTTAATTGCGGCAGTTGTTCTCGTTTTACAACTCTTCTTTGGCATTGGCCCCCAAGACCTTTGGCAGCAGATAACCCAACTTCCCCAAACTATTTTGCGAATGGTTACGGGCAATTAATTAAATAGCAAAAGTCCATAGTGTAGGGGAGTTTATCAATATGCTTAGCTAATCACCAATATTTTGTCAAACCCGTCCCTACAAATTCAGTTGTTTTTTCGGTTGCACTGACAATTACCTATTAAGCCATAATCATCTTGGCAACCTTTTCCATCACCTTACTCAAGGGATGATCTGGAAACCGCAGGCAAAAAAGATCGCTGCTTGCCATTTGAATCATCTCTTCTGAAAGCGGCAAAATTCCAGCCACCGGAGCATTGTAGGTTTTTTCTACCTGTTGCTTCAAGGCATCAAAATCCAAAACGGGTAGCGCCTTATTTACTAGCAGCAACATCTTAGGCACCTGTAATTTCCGAGCCACCTCCACCGTCACAGCAGTCCCCTGAAAGTCCTGGCGGTCTGGACGCAAAATTAGCACCAAGATATCAGAGATAGTAATAGAAAGTAGAGTTTCTTCGTTAAGACCTGGGTGGGTGTCAATAAATAAGTAATCCAGATTTAAGGTTTCCATTATCTCTTGGAAACCGTCATTGAGGAGACCAAAATCAAATCCCTCGCGCAGAACTTTAGTAATATCCCCTGCTTTGATACTAGAAGGAATCAGATGAATGCTGCCGCCTTTAACGCCAGTTTTTCTTAAAACTGAGGTGACATCATAAGCAGCTTCTTCAATTAAACAGCGACCCCACAGGTAGTCATTGAGAGAGTGTTCCATCTTCTGCTCATCGAAACCGAAAAGCACGTGAATTCCTGGCGATTGAATATCGGTATCAACGATACCAACGCGATACCCAAAGCGAGCCACTAAAGCTGCCAGATTCGCCGTCGAATTTGATTTGCCGGTGCCACCCCGGAATGAGTGGATGGACACAATTTTTGACATGGTTTACCTCAATATGTGAGAGGATTCTTCATCCTTAACAGAAAACAATCGAGAAAGCCCACTCAAGGGCGCGGGGAATGAACCGTGCGGCTTATACGCTATACCATTTTGTCTTTTGGTTGCAACATATAGATTCTCAGCTGCTCTTTTTTCAATCGTTAGGGAGGGGCTGGAAGAAGTGTTAATCTAGCGCCTCACGACCCAAATAGGATTACAACCTTATCAAGGTAATAGAAACTTGCATTTAGGCTAATTCCCACAGCTTGATAGACACTTATTTCGTTTACTCACTCCAGGTTCTGCCAGATATTTGTAGATAGCTTGCTTCGCTGTTTAGAGGCAAGGCGAGGTCGGTAGCGGAGTGTTTCTCCCTCTTCTAGTTCTTGCACGACGCCTTGAGCGACTAGAGCTTCTAACTGGGTGCGGGCAACTTCCTCACTTTCGCCAGTGTGAGCTGCCACTTCCGGCAAGGTCACGTTTTTTTGACGCATCATCCAGTTGACGAGTTTTTGCAGGTTATCGGGCAAATTCATCATATCAAGCATATTCAGACCAATATCAGTTTGGTGTCCGCTGGAATCGGTGGGTGATTGATCGATTCGATCCTGATTCATCTTTTCCTTCCTTGTTCTTCAGCTAATGATGTGAATCGCGAGCCTACGCATCCGGCGTAGCATCCTCAGTTCGATGTATCGATAGATGTCCTCTAATAGCGCTTTATCTCGCCGCCATCAGGTAGATTCAGTCTCTGTATTCCTCACGGTTTTTGCCCGTTGCTGCAACTGCTGGAAGTAATCGAGTTCTTCGCTTTCAGCTTCCTGGCTAATCTCTAGAACTTCTATTGTTGAGGAATTTGACTCGGTAGTGGTTTCTGCGTGCCCGTCGCTGCTCGAATTTCTTAAGTTTGCTCGTTGCTGCAACTGCTGAAAGTAATCGAGTTCTTCGCTTTCAGTTTCTTGGCTTGCTGGTGTGACTTCTGGTATTGAGGTATTTAACTCAGTGGCAGCTTGTGCTCGCCTATCTTCCTCCCAATTTCTCAAGGTTGCTCGTTGCTGCAACTGCTGGAAGTAGTCGAGTTCTTCGGTTTCTTCAACTTCTTGGCTTGGCTGGAGGACTTTTGGGGTGGAGGTATTGGACTCAATTGCGGCTTCTCCCTGTCCGTCCTGCTGATTGCTTAATTCTTCGACAGGAGAAGTAATTTGGCTTGCCAATGCAACTTCTGGTATTTCAACGTTTGATTCCGCAACAGCTTCTGCTTGCCCATCATGATGCCGATTTCTTAACTTTTTACCCTTTTTCTGTAACTGCTGTAAGTAGTCGATTTCTGCTGTTGTTTCAGTGGCTTGGCTTGCCTGTGTAGCTTCTGGTATTTCAACAGTTGGCTCAGTGGTAGCTTCTGCTTCCCCATCATTGGAGCGATTTCTTAACTCTTGTCCCTTTTGCTGCAACTGCTGTAAATAGTCGATTTCTGTGGTTGTTTCAGCGGCTTCTGGGATTTCAACGGTTGACTCAGTGGTAGCTTCTGCTTCCCCATCATTGGATCGATTCCTGAAACTTTTTCCCTTTTGCTGCAACTGTTGTAAGTAGTCAGTTTCTGCCGTTGTTTCAGCCGCTTCTGACCTCTCGACTTTTAATTTAGAAGTTGTTTTTTCAGAAGGATTGCTTTCTCGACTCCTGAGATTTTTCGCCTTTTCCTGCAATTCTTGGAAGTAGTCACTTTCTGTAATTTCCGCTACTTGGCGTTCTTTCTTTTCCTGGTCAATCTCAATATCGATTTTTAAAAACCCTTTGACGCCTTGATAGATGGCTTTGGCGTATCCTCTATCTATCAAAACGACGCCGACTGCCGTTGTCACCAGTGCCAATGCTGGGGGCACGAGGGGTATCCATCCTGCTTTGAGAAACAAAACATAACAAGTTCCAAACAAGAGGGCGATCGCTCCCCCTCCCGCAATCACCAAGAGCAAGGGACGCCGAATCCGCCATGCTACTAAGCCTCCCACCAACGACCAGACCCAAATCCACCCAATTTCGCCCCACTCATTCCAGTACCAAAATAGCGGTCGTTTATCCAGAACTGCACTGAGGATTTGACTCACAACCTGAGCATGAATGACCACTCCGGGCATTTTCTGAGTGCCTTCTTGAGCAGCACTATAGGGCGTGTTGAAGTCGTCATTCACGCTAACTGCGGTGTAGCCAACCAAAACAACCCGATCTTTGACTAAAGCTGGATCTATCTTGCCTTTGAGTACATCTGTAAGCGTTATCTTTTGGGCAGGCAGATTTGCCGAACGGTAGTTAATCAACATCTGCAACCCTTCCGTGTCGGCGTTCCGGTATCCGCCAGCATTCGGGTCGGGGCTTTTGAAGAGAGTGGAACCGATCTTCAGGTTCCCGTCATCTGAAGGTTCTGCTTCGATTCCCTCAGCTTGCAGGTACATGAGTGCTAGGGTCAAATCCAAGGAGGTGAGTTGCTCTTCGGGATCGCTACAAAGATGGGGGTTCTCTAAGGGAGCGTTCGGGACTGGAGGATTTGCCACTAAGAGACTGCGGCGAACCCATCCATCAGGTTCTTTGACAAAATCAGCAAATCCCACTTGGTCTGGTGAGATTCCAGGCGGTGGCGGAAATCCTGCCTGTTTACCATCACTGAGTTGGCAGATCGTAATAATGCGATCGCTTCCTTTGAGGATCTTCAATAAATTGGCATTCCCCTCTTTGACCGGAACATCCCGAATAATATCTATACCGATGGCTCTCGGTTCATACTGCTCTAGTTTCTCTAACGCTTTGGCAATTGTGGCATCCGAGATAGGCCACCCTTTCTCAGTTTGGATATCTCCCTCAGTAATCTCCACCAGCAACAGGCGATTATCTGGACCTTCATCACGACGCATCCGAGTCAGCTGGTCAAAAGCACCCAGCTCTTGTCCTTGGAGTATCCCTAGTTGCCTAGCTCCCACGACCAAGCTTGTCGCCATCACACTGGTCAGAACAACTTGTCCACCAAAATTTAAAGCTGCTGTGCGTAGGTTGTTTGTGTTTGATAGCAGGGAGCGAATCTTTGAACTGAGCTGAGAAACCATATAATTGCCGCCTCCTCTCTAGGGGCTAGAGTTTTAATCTTCGCTCAATGTGTAGCTTAAACAGAGGAAATTAAGATTAAGAATTTGTATGTATCCTTGTGTCCTTGAAAATTGTTTAAGCCGCAATTTGAGCCGTCAAAAACCAAAAAATTAATTGACCACAAAACTTTATGAAGCTTTTGAAAAGAAATCGGACAAATAGATAATTTTTTTTGATTGAGAAAAGAAAAAGTGCCAACTTGAGAGATAATTTTATAGTAGTTATAACATCAAATTTTGTACTAAGCAAAAACCAGCGCTTTTAAGTACCCACTAAGGCAAGAAACATGACAAAATTAATCGCTAATTTCTAGAGATTTACCAGGAAAAGTGGGAAACTTTGTTGAAGATCAAAGAGTCGTTGTCTAAAACCACTACGGTCGCGATCGAGTTTATTTACAAAGCACGATGCCTCATGGAGGCGATCCCTTTGGAAAGTGTTTCGATCCCTTTGTATGCACTCCGCTTGCTGCTCGCTAGGTAAACCCACTGCAACAACTTAAAGATTATGGTGAACAAGTCTTCTGTGTATTTCACAACACTCTCCTTAGCCTTGTTTGTGGGGCTTAGTGCGATCGCTACCAGCTTTCCAGCCACCGCCACCACAAAAAGCAAACCGATTCAACAACCCAGCCTGAACCGTAGGGAAATGCGTGTGGCAGGTCGCTTAAGATTTAGGCTGCCAAGGGTTGGGGCACCCAAAACTAGAGAACCGGGAGCATCGCGTGGTAGCAGCAGCAGCAGCTGCACCGCCCAAGGAAAGTCGCTCATGGCATTGTTGCCCAGCACAAATGTAGGCTTGAGTGTAGCTGCTCACCCGACCTTCTTTGTTGCCGTTCCCGGAACTTCCGCACAGGAAGCAGAGTTTGCGCTGTATGACGGGGAAAAAAGTACGCAGGCAAAATACGAAACAACATTTCCGATTCCGAATAAGGCAGGTGTTGTTAGTATTCGCCTTCCTCAAAAGGATGCACCACCGCTAGTTGTTGGCAAAACATACCGTTGGTCGTTATCACTAATTTGTGACCCCGAAGATCGGGGGGCAGATATTCTTGTAGAAGGATGGATTCAACGAGTCCAACCGAGTTCCCTCCTGAGCAATGCGTTAGCGAAAGCAGCACCGCGCGACCGCCCAGCAATCTATGCAGATGCGGGGATGTGGCTTGATACCGTCGCCTCTCTAGCTGACTTACGTAACGCCAATCCTAAAGATTCCAGCTTAATTAGCGATTGGAAAGACTTGTTAAAGTCAGTTAATCTCGGCACAGTTGCTGAAGAACCCTTAGTGAAGGTAGACATCAGCCAGAATCCAACGCCCTAAAATAAAGCATTGTAGATGAAGCAGGGGCAAGGGTTCTCCCCTTGCCCCTGCTTTATTCTGGCTGCACCAGCTGACTAATTTCTGTCACCCAATCCCGGCGATCGCGATGTTCTAGATTGAGGATATCCTCTAAAGACCAGTGAAAGTGAAAAGCTATCAAGGCTACCTCTTGGCGTAGTACGTCCGAAGGGTAGCCTAGAATTCCCCCGATAGAGAAAGCTCCACCTGAAATTGACGATTGCACTGGGGACACTGAACCGGAATGTAAGCTTCCCCCTCCTGGTTAATGCGATTGTAAAACTCCCGCAAATATGCTAGATCTCGCGAGAAAAGACCCTCTAACAGTGTAGGCGTTACCTCGGTTACAGTACCGATACAGGTAATCACCCGCGAGAGCATTACCAAGACTCCATAAGCTGGATTCTCCTGAACGCCCCGGTCTTTTTGGACGCACATTTCATCTTTTGCCGTTGCCAGACGCATCACCCCCTGGCGATGAACGCCCCCTTGAGCATCGATCAATCCTCTAGGGAGGACAAATTCAAATTCTGTTTGGATGCGATCGCTGTCCATCTCGTCGGGTTACTCGGAATCAGAAGCCAGTGCAGGATTTGCAGAGGGGTTCGTGGCTTCTTTCAATCCTGCATTTTCCTGTTCTAGGTCATTAATTTGACGATAAAATTTCTGGAGATAATTCAGGTCACAAGCAAAAAAGCCTTCAACGACTGAAGGCGTGACCTCCTCCAACGCTCCTAAGCGGACAATGACGCGGGACAAAATAATCACTGTAGCGTAGGCAGGATTTGATTTAACACGCGGATCTCGCAAAGGAACAATCTCATCCATCGCCCTCGACAAACGCATCACACCTTTGCGGTGCAGATTGCCATCCGCATCGAGATATCCTTTAGGTAAAGTAAATTCAAACTCAGTTTGAATCATTCCTTGCTACTTGAATCCGTTTTAACTGTTCAACTGTCATTTCTATTTCTTCAATCTCCACCTCACCCCCAGCCGCATTCACATCAGAAATTTTATAGCTAGTAGGCCACGCCCGTTGAAACTCAAATCTAAACTGTTCTTCCGCCGCTTGATTATAAATCACCAAAGAACCATCTCGTCGTTGTTCAGCCCAATCGCCATCCTGGACAGCTTGAATCCAGTTCCATAACGTCATCGAACAAGTCAGACCCCGGCGCAGAGTAATATTGCTGTAACTAACCTTACCCGGAATTTTTGTACTGACAATTCGACCCTTAGATTCCCCATCTTTTCCCCACTTTTGAGGTGTCACCTCAGAGATTTCTATCACCTGTTGGGTAGACTTAAAACCACTACAATCCATAAAGTAGCCGTCTACTGCATCATTGCTGCCATTTAGTTTTAGTTCTAGAAAAAATCGGCAAGTGGTGAGAATTTCAGGGAAGTCTGTCACAGTTGATACCGCCTTACAACTAATGAGCTTTCGAGCTGATAAATCAATGACTGGTGAATAAGACTGTGTAACATCTCACCTCACCAGCGCAGTTTTACAGGGAGTTGGCTTTAAAATTCTTTCTACGCCGATACAGTAAACTTCATCCGCTCGTAGTTAAGCTTAAGCGTCCAAGTTTCCAGTTCGCTACTTCCTGCGTCCCGCTTAGGAACATCAAAACTATTGGGAAGCACGCCTACAAAGCTGTACGTTAACCCCACCTTCCCCTCTGAACCGGAGTAATAGACATTAATTGTCATTTCTTTGCGTAAAGTTCGCGCTTTTGCAGCTTCCCCAAGGTTAGCTTTCGAGGCACAATCCTTGTACCACTCCCACAGCTTATCGTCATTTCCGCCTTGATGCGCTCCTGGCACCAAAACGAGCGTTATCTCGCCATACTTCGGTTGACTTGGAACACTGAGAACCAGCGATTTTCCCTTCGGGCCAGAACCGATGGCATTATCAGCACCCTTTGGGGACATATCTACTGACATCCCACTGACTTCTTTGATAATGATGTCTTTGATATCACCAATTGCTACATCGTAGTTATCACTAGATAGTAACTCAACAGCATCAGCCATAAATAACCTTCCAATCAATTACAAAGTGCAAAGGAATGATTTTTGCGATCGCTTCTTAAAGCGAACAAAATTAAGAATATTGTCTCAAACACCCAGACTTAGATAGATCAAGCTGGATCAAATTGGTCAACCTGTAGCGTAAAGGTTTCTTCAAGCAACCCGCCATCTGCACTGAGTTTCCCGATTTGATATTTACAAATCCAAACTCCGCTCATCTTCCAAGAGTCCACCATTTCTCCGGCTGAGTTATAGGATTTTATTACGCCTTCTGCCATCCTGGCACTCGTTGGAAAACCGCCACCATCCTCTGCTTTTGGCATACACTGTAGCAACCACTTTCGCATCAGTGAGCTAGTGCTTTTTGCATCTCCACTCGCTAGGGTTACTAAAGTAATTTGAACCGCGGCTTCCCTTTTCTTAGTAAGAGTTTGCCGTACAGCTCCCTTGGCACCAGACATTAGGGCATCACCGTGTTGAACGTCAGTCTTATATGCTGGTAAGTCAACACTTTTAAACTGTAAACCGTCACCTACGCCCTTAATTTCTAATTCAAAATTCTCAACGGTAATAATCGCCATTATTCAAAACCTCCTTACAAATTTTTCAATATCAGCTCAGATATCAGCTCTTGATCAAGAGCTGATATCTGAGAGTTTTAACCTACTGGTTAGGAGACCACTGACTGATGCGGAAGATCACAAATTCCGCTGGTCGGACTGGGCAAACTCCAATTTCGACATACAAACGACCCAGCATTACCGTCTCATGGGTGTTGATACTGGCATCGCACTTCACGTAGAAGGATTCACCAGGCGAACCACCGAATAACGCCCCTGCACGCCACAGCCGTTCGAGGAAATTGCTGACCGTGCGGGTAACTCGCGCCCACAAATCTTGATCGTTAGGCTCGAACACAACCCACTGGGTACCGATTTCAATCGAGCGCTCAATGTAGCTAATCAGGCGGCGGACGCTGATATAGCGCCACTGGACATTAGCCGGTTCTACCAGAGTCCGTGCGCCCCAAACTTGGAAACCTCGGTTGTAGTTAGCAAAGTTGCGGATACAGTTAATCCCCACCGGGTTCAACAGTTCCTGTTCGCGGAAGTTAGTTTCGTAGGCTAGACCCAAGACACCGCGAGGAACTTCGTTGGCGGGTGCTTTAAAAACGCCACGGGTCTCATCGGTGCGGCACCAAATCCCCATCATGTGACCGCAGGGGGGAACCAAAATCGGTCGTCCGGCATTGCGTGGGTTCGCTACTTTAATCCAGGGATAGTACAACGCCCCAAACATGGAACGACGATTGAAGTTACTTAACCACTGAGCTACGTGCTGAGGCTTTTGTTGCTCAGGGGGTACAGGCTCGCCGCCTCCCTTGCAAGGTGGTGGGTCGAGAACTACCATGCGATAGTTGGGGCTGGGTGCGTTGTTTTCGCACATGCTAACCATCATTTCCATGATGCCGTGAACCTGATCCAAATCCAGCAGGCCGCGTTGGTATGCCAGCATTAGGTCGGGGCAAGCAATCATCGAAACTTCGTCAATTTCAAAAATCCCTTGGACGCCCGTGCGGTCATCGCGCACCCCATTTACATCCCGTGGAAAGCGTTCAGGGCTAGAAATGACGGGTGGAGGGCTGACTTCATAGGTGCCGTTGACAGGTCGTCGAGACAGGGGTTGTCCGCTGGTGGACATATCGGTGACGGACAAAAATTGAGATGCCTCTTGGTCGCCAATCCCCTCATTAATCGCAGTGATGACATAGGTACCCACTTGCGCCTCGACGTCCGGGTTCATGGTCAGGTGGCTGTACTCTTCGAGTTTCTCTCCACCGCGACTAACGATGACTTTAAAGTATTCACCCGTGTTGAGTGGGGGTTCTGCCTCTGGATCTTCAGGAGCTTTGGGTTCATCGGGAAGGATTGAAACATTGACTCGTCCACCGGGTAAGGCAAGAGCTGAGCTACCATCCTCTTCGCCTTCGGATGCCTTAATCGCAAACATCAAAGAGGGACGATTTCCAGAGGTTCTGAGCTTTGTGGCTGTTTCCTCCGGTGCTGGTGGTTCCGAACCGGGGAGTTTGGTACCAATGCTAGTCACCCAACAGCGTCCACCGCCGTTCATAAACCAGCCATTGACGGCAAAAGGGAGGTAGGCGTTGAAGTCTGTGTAACCATCGGAGCCTTGTTTGGCAAAATACTCTAGGTATTGGCTCCAGTTGGTAATCATCATGGGTTTGAACAGTTCGGCATCACCGCGTACATCCTCGGTAAAGCCAACAAACCCAGCAACACTCATGCTTACGCCTTCAATCGGGCGACTACCACGGTCTACTTCTTCGACGTAGACACCAGGAGCAAAATAATCCATTGGCATAGCGTAGTCTTCCTTGATTAGTGGTGGGTAATCGGTAATTGGTAATCGGTAATTGGTAGGGGCGATCTAGCAGGTCGCCCCTAGAGTAGTAGGTAATTGTTACGACCTACTACCTACTACCCCATTCCCTACTACTTCTATAGGTGTGATTGGTTCTCCTTGTCCTAGCTGGTTAAAGGGAACTGTCACGGTTACATATAAAGCTGGACGTAATGGAACCCCCAGCGCACGCCATAGAGCGACGGCATCAATAAGCCCAACGGCAGAAATGGTCATTGACAAGTTGCCATAACCCCGTAGTGAAGGCGCTAGCAGCTCTTCTGGTAGCCAGCGGTAACGTAACAACAGCATCAAGGCTTCTGACAGCAGACGCTGTTCTCCCAGGACGGTACGATCCCAGGCACTGACTAGGAAGGAAATGTCAAACCATAATGGGGAATACTTCCCAAAAGTGGGTGGATGCGGTTTTTCCTGGTTAATCCTGTGGTCTACCTGACTGTTTTCCCCGATGTTGTAGCAGAACAGGTTCAGTGCTGGTCTTACATCCTGCCGCATACTAGGGTGGTTGAAATCAATTTGCTCTGTACTGAGCAGGGAAGTCCCTTCAGCCAGGATTTCTGCCAAAGTCTGGGCAGCAGCAGGGATCATAAGACTGGGTGTTTAGGCTGTATAGGTCTAGATTAGGAAGACAACCCCAGAGTGTTTATTAGACTTTGGTCGAAACTTTAAAAAATGTGTGTAAATACGGATGAAGACTGAAATCCCCGACTAAGCTAGATTTGTCATTTATTTCTTGCGGAAGATGACAAGCTCCGCAAAATGAAAATTCAGTGGTGCTTACATCCGATTCAACGTTACTGAAATATCCTGTATGGCGGGGAGTTACAGATGAAGGTTGGAATAAAACGGTTTGCTGTACAGGTGCATCCACCTTCCTCCACACTCGGTTCGCTAGGTACACCGTACCCTCCCGATCTTAGGAGTATTTGCAAGCTCCATCTCGAACAGATAGGCGCACAACTACCTGTTGTAGCCGCCTGGATTGTTTACCAAGATTCAGATACCCAAAAGCGTCAATTAATAGCCTATTATCCAGACGAGCGCCAAGGAAATTACGCAGAGTTGCCCAAATTTTTTGCTGAGGTGGGGTGGGAAGATTCCCTACCTGCGCTGAAGTTGAGCGAAATAACCAAGCGTGCTAAAAGTGCATCTGCTGACGCCGCTTGTAGCTACAACACTTATGTTTGCCCTCTCAGCGAGCAGAAAGCCAAAGAAGTTGGGTATTTGCTGTTATGGAGTAAAAATCCCCTTTCTTCGCTGCAACAAGAAGGCGTAGAAAAACAGGCTCAATTGCTGAGTCACTACCTGGTGATGTCTCGCGAGTGTTCCCGTCAAAAAGCTGAGATTCAATTACTTGAGCAAGTGCTAGGTCGTACAGAACATCAACTGCGAAATCCCTTGGCACTGATTAGTCTTTACGCCGAAAATTTATGTTTAGGGTTGCCATCCGGCTGCTTGCAAGAGCAGGCTGGGATTGTTCGCGAAACCGTGAATGAGTTAATTGAAAACTTAACGGATTTGGTTTATTGCGGACAGCAGGCAAAACTACAGGTAGCACCTTATGAGCTGCGGAAAACATTGGCTGAAAGTATCCAAGGTCTGCAACCTTGGTTAGAAGAAAAACAACTGCATATCCGCTATCCGCAGAAGCCGGTCACGCTGGCAGGGGATCGATGGCAGATGAAACACGTATTTGACAACCTATTGAGTAATGCAGTTCATTTTAGCCCCCCTGGGGGAATGATTACTTGTAATTGGCAAGTCTTTCAATCTGAAGTGCTTGTTGAAGTTTCCGATTGCGGTTCCGGGCTTTCTGAAGAAGACTTGAAACAAGTATTCACACCTTTTTATTCCAAGCGTCCAGGCGGTACTGGTTTGGGTTTGGCGATCGCAAAAAAAATTATCCTCGACCATCGAGGAACCATTTGGGTAGAAAACTTGCCTTCTGGTGGGGCACAGTTTTCCTTCACCCTACCTCGATAGCAATTTTCAGTGAGTCAGTGGGAATGATAAATGAGTTACTCACCCTCTAAAACGAACAGTCGCCTTGAGGTTCTCTAAAATGTCCGCACCAGCGCCAATTTCGATTTTACTCGTGGATGATGAACCGCGCTTTCGAGCAGGGATACGGACTCTACTTGACTTCTTGAGTAATAACGGCTCTTTTCGATTTGAGATTGTCGGAGAGGCGGCTTCTGTAGAGCAAGCGTTAAAATTAACCGCTGAGCAAAAGCCAGCGATGATTTTGCTGGATATGGAATTGCCCCCTGGAGATGGAATTACCGCCTTGATTGGTTTGGGAGAAATGTCCTATAAGGGGAAAGTGTTAGTTCTCTCAGGACACCGGGAAGACGAATGGGTGTTTCGGGCGATGCAGGCGGGTGCTAGCGGGTACGTGTTTAAAGACCGGGTGGCAACTCAACTGTGCGAAGCAATTAACACCGTCATGAAAAATGAAGTGTATTTATCGCCAGAAGTTGCAGCTTGCTTCTTTCGATTGTTTCAATTTTATGCAGGGCGATCGCATCTTTCCGGTCGGAGCATTCACTTAACCGAACGAGAGCGAGAAGTCTTACACTGGCTCGTTGAAGGATCTTCTAATGAAGAAATTGCCCGCCGCCTTTACATCACAGTCGCTACAGTTAAAGCTCACTTAACAGCAATTTTTGAAAAACTCAGTGTCACCAGCCGCACGCAAGCAATTGTAAAAGCATTAAAACTGGGATTAGTTAGTGCTTAATGGTCAGAATCTGGTCATTATCAAAAGAAACCTTTGTCAAGCTAAACTGTGAAAACGAATAAATCAGCTTTTTGCGAAGCTGATTGCTGAAATTTTTTTATGAGCAATTATTTAGCGATCGCTACTGTCACTGCTGCTTTGCAAAGAACTTTGCAAGCTGTTGTACAAATAGACCTGGATGGCGCAAGAGTGACAACGGTGCGACCCAGTAACTTAGGGAGTGGCACCCCAGAGACGGGAGTGAACATCTACCTGTATCAAGTGAGTCTCAATCCCGTGTGGCGCAGCAGTGCAGATGTGCGGAATCGCAATCGTAAGGGCGAAATGGCAAAGCGATCGCACAATGCTCTCGATCTGCATTACATGATCAGTCTCTATGGCAATGAGGTTGAGTTAGAACCGCAACGACTTTTAGGCAGCGTCGTCCGTACCCTTAAAGATCGCTCAACTCTAACCCAGGAAATGATTTGGGACACGATCGCTGATTCTAACTTTACCTACTTAGCGGACTCTAACCTCTCCGAACAGCTCGAAGAAATTAGCTTCGTGCCAATGGATTTATCTTTAGAAGATTTATCTAAAGTTTGGTCGGTATTCTTCCAAACCCCCTACACCCTATCAGTTGCTTACCGAGCGACCGTAGTCATGATAGAAGGGGAAGAAGCAGCCCAGAAAGCTTTACCCGTGCGCGAGTACAGGTTCAGCGGTGTGGTACCGTTTTCCAATCAGCCGGTGATTCAGGAAGTAGTGTCTCAAGCCGGCAGGTTTCAGGCAATCTTGGCAGACAGTACGTTGCTGATTCGGGGTAAAAATTTGAATAGCAACATCACGCGGGTTCGTCTTGGTGAGGTGGAAGCGACGCCCTCAGAAGTTCACGAAACCCAGGTCACATTGCCCCTAAGTGCCTTCTCTGCCGAGTCGCTCCGCGCAGGCGTACAAAGTCTACAGGTGATTCATCACCTCTCAAGCCCCAGCGCCCCTAGGACGAACGGGGGAGTCGAATCTAACGGCGCAACATCCAGAGGCAACTCGACCCCTGCGTTAAGCCTCCAGCCTGCTCTCCAACGCAGTGTGGAGTCGAATGTGGCACCGTTTGTATTGCGTCCAACGATTACAGAAGTAAGTATTACCGATATTCAGGGAAGTGGAGATGAACTGCGCTCGGCGAACCTGACACTGCAAGTAAATCTTACTATCGGCAACAAGCAGCGAGTTGTGGTGGCGCTGAACGAACGGTCAATCGATAACCCAGGCGCTTATCTGTTTGATGCTTTACCGCGTCGAGCCGATACAACCTCGGTAATCATTCCGGTTCGGGATGTGAAGCCAGGAGAGTATTTGGTGCGGGTACACGTAGATGGAGCGGAAAGTATGTTGAGCGTGGATACGGACAAAGACAGCCCGACCTTCCAGCAGTATATTGACCCAAAGGTAACGATTGTATGATGACCACGACTAGCGATCGCTGGCAAGTAGCGAATCAGCGCTACTTCATGGGACAAGTTGCTCGCGTGCGTCAGGCGTTAGAACGCCAAGCGGCAAAGATGCAAGGAGAGGAAAAAGTCCAGGAAGAAGATTTTCTACCTCTGACCTCGAACCTTTCGCCTCCAGCAACACTAGAACAACTGTGCAAGACCTTCGGTTTGTCAGATTTTGAGCGGGATATCCTGCTGTTGTGCGTGGGGATGGAACTTGACCCCAGTTTTCCTTCTTTATGCGCGATCGCTCAAGGCAACGAGCGGCAGGCATATCCGACAATGAGCTTAGCGCTGGCGATTCTACCTGCCTCCCACTGGGATGCGCTCACACCTACTGCCTCTTTGCGTCGCTGGCAACTGATTGAAGTTGGGACAGGCACTACACTCACCTCCAGTTCCTTGCGAATTGACGAGCGAATATTGCACTACATCGCTGGCGTGCAACATCTAGATGAACGACTCATAGGCATTATCGAGCCATTGCACCGCTCGGTTCAAAGTTTGGTGCCATCGCACCGACAAGTTGCAGAACAACTGGCAGGGGCGTGGTTGCAGGCATCGCAACAAGGTTCGGCGCTACCTGTTGTGCAGCTATGTGGAGATGAGACTGCCAGCAAACGAGCGATCGCATCTGCAACTTGCGCTCTTTTACAGCTCAACTTATATGCGATGTCCGCCCAAGCAATTCCCACCAGTCTCAGCGACTTTAACAGTATCCTGCGGCTATGGAATCGGGAAGCCATTTTAAGTGAGAGTGTCCTGTTACTCGACTGTGACGATGTCGAGACAAGCGATCCAGCGCGAGAAAATGTTATCGCCACGTTGATTGAAGGAGTCACCAGTCCGGTCATCGTCATCAGTCCCGAAAGAAGGCGATCGCGACAGCGTCCCTCAATTACGATTGATGTTAGCAAGCCAACCGCCCCCGAACAACGGGCTATCTGGCAAGATGCCTTGGGTGAAGCAGCAGAAAGCTTGAACGGACATCTAGATACGCTGGTATCCCATTTCAGCCTTAGCGCCCCTTCTATTTACGCTGTTTGTACTGAGGCAAAAGGTAGAGGAGATAATAAAAAATCTCTCTGTTCACTCAGTCCTCAGTCCTCAGTCCTCATCCCTCAGTCCTCACCCCTCAGTCCTCAAGAAACGCTCAGCACCCTCTTGTGGGATACCTGCCGTTCACAAGCTCGCCAGAGACTCAATGACCTGGCTCAACCCATTATCCCAGGAGCCAGTTGGGATGAGCTGGTATTGCCAGAGGCACAGCGACAGGTGTTGCGCGACATTGCCGCTCACGTTCGGCAACGTGCCAAAGTATACGAAAACTGGGGATTTGGCGGCAGCGGACGCGGCTTGGGCATCAGCGCCTTATTTGCCGGAGGCAGCGGTACTGGCAAAACAATGGCAGCAGATGTACTGGCTGGCGAATTGCAGCTAGACCTTTATCGCATCGACCTGAGTTCCGTCATCAGTAAGTATATCGGGGAGACAGAAAAGAACCTGCGGCGAGTATTTGATGCCGCAGAAGCTGGGGGAGCAATTCTGCTGTTTGACGAAGCTGACGCCCTGTTTGGCAAGCGTTCTGAAGTGAAAGACAGTCACGACCGTCATGCCAATATTGAAGTTGCCTACCTGTTACAACGCATGGAAGCTTACCGAGGCTTAGCGATTTTGACGACTAATTTAAAAGGTTCTCTCGATCAGGCATTTCTGCGCCGGATTCGTTTTATCGTTCAGTTTCCCTTCCCTGATGCCACCCAAAGAGCTGAAATTTGGCAGCGCATCTTCCCCAGAAAAACACCGACTGAAGGGCTAGATCCTGTGAAGCTAGCACGGCTAAACGTCGCCGGGGGAAACATTCGCAATATTGCCCTCAATGCAGCCTTTATCGCCGCAGATGCCAATGAGCCGGTCGGGATGCAACACATTTTGCAAGCAGCAAAAAGCGAATATGTCAAACTGGAAAGACCTCTCACCGATGCGGAAGTGAAAGGCTGGGTGTGAAATAAGAAAGCGAACCGACAGGTCGGCGCTAGGCTAACGCCTCGCTTCGCTGTTTTCATGCCCAAAGGGCTGTACGCTATCGCGCTAATTATTCTTTACAACTGATTAAACTTATAAACCAGGGATTTCTGACAATTCCCCTTCCAACTCTTCTACCTTAAATCCGGTTGTATCTTTCCATTCTTCAACTGTAAAGTGATAACCACATTCTTCAGCCATTTTGACTAAGGTTTCCAAGTCGGGTGCAGAGTTGAGCTTTTCCCGTAAGGCGGAGTCAGTTTGAACAGCTCTAAAAAGTTTTATTACTTCCTCTTTTGCCATCAGTTTATATTCCCAGTACGTTAAATCAATGTTAACTTACCATCCACCTATCGCTTATCCGGAGAATTTTCGGTGGCACTGACAAACATTCCCAAAATTGTTCTAAGGGAGTATCTAAGGCGGAACCCCCCCCATTTCAGACTCCACCAATACGGTTGGTTGAGTCAATACCAATGGATTGCACCTGTCGTTGACGAAATCAAAACCGAACTCGATCCGCTAACGCTAGAAGAACCAACGACTCCATCAGACCTAACAGAAGTACCGCCGCCTCAATTTACCCCGCAGGTCCAGGGAGTTGACCACCTCTACAGACAGTACCGTTGCAAGTATAGTGAAGCCTTAAGCTGTACCTTACCGTTACAAACGGTTCAGCAAGATCCAACCGCCAAATATTGCTCAGAATGTAGTTTCCCTGCCACCTTAGCTGAGAAAAGTGAGATCCGGGGACGTCGGGGAAGATATCGAATCGAAGGCTTATTGGGACGCCGGGGAATGGGACGACTGTACAAGGGAATTCAGGTTGCCGATCAGCAGCCTGTTGTGATTAAAGAGTACCTGCTTCCCGACCGTTGTTTTAACGAGGAAGAAACCCGCCTGCGTCAGCAAACCTTCGAGTTAGCAGCCGGTTTGAGTCTAGCAGATGGAAGAGTCCAAGATGTTCGCTTGCGTCACCCTTGGGACGCTATTTCTGACCCGATTGCGGAACGCTGCTATCTTGTTACCACGAGCAATTTAGATACCCATCCAACTCTAAACGCCTGCCTTGCCGCCAATGGGGCGATGACCAGTCGGCAAGTGCGCCAAGTCCTCAACCAAGTCCTGCAAACCCTGGAGTTTCTCCACGGTCAAAAGTTTAGTCTGCCCTCCGGTCAGGTGCAGCAGGGAATCGCTCACGGCAATATTAGTTTAGATAGTCTGCTGATGGTGACAGACGACCAGAAATTTTTTATCCATGTATGCGATTTGGCGCTTTGGGAACGTCTGTTCGACCTGCCAACTGCCCAAACCGTTATCCCTACAGTTACCCAAGACTTAATCGCTTTGGGATACGTGGCTTTTTACCTGTTAGTAGGACGCTCTACTGACCCCGTTTCCGGTCAGCTGCTTGACCCCAAGGATGAACAGCAATGGCCTGTAGTGGAACCTCACCTCAAAATGTTTATTTTTCGCCTTTTAGGGCTAGATGTCAGTTTTGAGAGTGCTGAGGAAGCACGACAAGCACTGTTGAAGTTGCCGCCAGAGAAACCAGTCGATCTAGTAGTTGTAGACACAGTGCCGCTAGAAGAGCAAAAAACCAAGCTGCGTCGTCTTCCCTGGCTGCTGTTGGGTGCTTTGGGAGTGACTTTGTTGGGAATACTCATCTGGTTTTTGATTCCGAAGTCCCAAGCGGGTAATCGTGCCGCCGATGATGATTTTCTGGTTTGTTGCATCAAGGAAATCCCTGGTATTCCTGCGGGTAAGTTTACTTACACAGCAGAAAAAGACGGAACATGGAGCTATATCCTGCGCCACGCCAATCTCATCTCAAAGAATAAAACTTTAGAAGACAAGCTCAGAGAACGTCAGCCAAAATTAGAGTTGAATTATCAAGCTGAGCCTTCCGGAGAGGAAGCGATCGCGAAAGTCAGTTCGCAGCAAGTAGACTTTGCGATTTCTAGCTTGGTGAGTGATTTGACCAGCGAATTGAAGTATAAACCAGTTGCCTACGATGGGCTGGTCGTGTTTGTTGCCTTCAGCTACGCCAAACGAGAGAAAAGCCTTCCTCAGTCTCTCAAGGGTCAAATTACTTTTGAGCAATTGCGTCAGCTTTACACTGGCGAAATTACTAATTGGCAAGTTTTAGGAGGGCCTGATTTACCTGTAAAACTCTATATTCCGAAAGAAACTGAGGCGGTACGAATATTTGAGCAACGAGTTCTTAAAGATGAGCAAAAAATTGCTCTATTTAGAAAATTAATTCAAAAGAGCGAGCAACCACCTCCTTTGTTTAAAAATTCCTTTGAGCCAGAAATTAAGCCTCTGTCAACCTTCGAGACTCTACGACAGGTGATTCGGGATTTTGAGGATGATGAGGTTGGAGGAATTGCCTTTGGCACAATCAGCAAAGTTTTCGGTCAATGTTCGGCTTATCCCTTAGCTTTAAAAGACGGAAATAAACCAGCAATCCAGGCGTTAATTCAAGATAATGGGAAGCCTGTAGAGCCAACAACAGACCTCTGTGATGATAAAGGAAGTTATCATCCTAATATAGAATTTTTCAAAAATAGCACCTACCCCTTGGCATATCCGATAACGGTTATTTATTCTGGAGATAACCGCCGTATCCCTGCCGGTCAAAAATTCGCCGAGCTGCTGAGAACTCTTGAGGCACAGCGATTGCTGAGCAAAGCCGGACTGGTGCCGTTACAACCGCTAGAATAGTTTTTAGATAATTACCTGCTGGATTAGAGTGAATTAGATTCTTAGAGGTTAATGGCGAATAGCTATTAGCTGAATTTAGACCTTTGTCTAGCAATCAGCCAAAAACGGATGCCCTAAGATAACAGGAAGTTTTGGTTTTTTTATGAACAGGTATTCTTCCCAACAAGCGGTTTCCGGCGCGCTCGCTAATCTGGGGACACAATCTTATCTACAACCCATTGGGAGTAGCACTCGTCCGGCTGGGTACGCAGCACCGGGTTTAGTTCCCAGTAACGATAAAGATAACCAAACTGCGGTATCAAAGACAGCCGCTAAAGTTCTGCGCGATCCTTTATTGCTGAGGCAATTGAGCGATCGCGTTTATGAATTGATGCTTGAAGATTTACGTCGTCAAAGGGAACGCAGTAGAAACTACGGAGGATACTTCTGATGCCCGCCCCACTGCCACCAGCACAGTCGTCTGCGTCAAGTCGCAATAATGGACAGAACAAAAATGGCACTAGCGTCCGCGAACTAAACTACGTTACTGCCAATCGTTTTTATGTAGAAATTCAAAGTAATATTACTGCCTGTTTCACCGAGTGCCAAGGCTTGGGCGTGACGATCAAGGCTCAAAAACACTATGAAGGCGGTGTCAACGATCAACAGAGAATTTTTCTAGGTCAGGCAGAATTTTCAGATGTGACCCTCAAGCGGGGTATCACTAATGATTTAGTTTTTTGGGATTGGATTAGTAAAATATTAAGCGATGTTGGGCGTAATCAAGGCAATAATCTACCGAAAAAAGAACGTCGTAACATTAATATTTTGGTATTCAACCCAGCAGGAGAAACAATGCAGTGTTGGACACTAATTGGTGCCGTTCCTGTTGCCTGGAAGTCAGCCTCATTAAGCGCGGATTCCAATGCAGTGGCAATTGAAGAGTTAACACTTTCATACGAGAGTTTACAGGTTGATAAGTCACGCAATGGCGGCTCTTCAATTTCCGGTGGACGCGATAGTTTGGGATACTTTGCCTAGAAATTAACACAACAAAAATATGGCGGAACATGAGGGCACAGAACCAAGGAACAATTTTCCCGATGGAGAAACGATACCCCAGGAACCCCTTGGTATCAAAAACCCCTTGCTTCCACCTAATCCGTTAGGGCAGAACTTACTAAATCCTAAATTTTTGCACCCGCTGGGAGCAAGATCGATTACCGTTTTCAATCCTTCCGGTTTTTTCTCTGAGGAAGTGGCGGATGAATTTCCGCCAGATAATCCTTTCAAGAATTCACCCTTTTTTGCAGAATCCCAAGGCTCACAATTAAGTGAATCGGTCGATGTTGACACGGCACCGATCTCGGCAGAGGCTGCTTTGCCAGTTATGCGGGCAACCGATCCAACATTAGTGCAACCCGTTTTAGCTACCGAACTACCAGCTAAAGCAGTAGGGATTGGTCCTGTCAGGACACCCATTGCAGCACCAGCAACTGAAATAAGCAATGCGATCGCTAGTTCGTCCTCACCAAGCACAATTGAGCCACCAATAGCTGCTCTCACGGCACCTCTTGAAGCATCAGGAATTGAAATAAGCAATGCGATTGCTAGTTCGCCCTCACCCAGCACAATTCAAAGGGCAGCAGCGATTGAGGCTTCCACACCGGGTGTAACACCAACAACCGAGAGAAGTAACGATAGCGCTAGTTCGCCCTCACCCAGCACAATTGAGCCACCAATAGCTGCTCTCACTGCACCCGTTGAAGCAGCAGGCACTGAAATAAGCAATGCGATTGCTAGTTCGCCCTTTTCCAGCACAATTCAAAAGGCACCAGCAATTGACGAACAAACGACACCTATTGAATCACTAGGCACTGAAATAAGCAATGAAATTGCTAGTTCGCCCTCACCCAGCACAATTCAAAGGGCAGTAACGATTGAGGCTTCCACGGCACCAGATTCAACACCAGCAACCATTGCAGCACCAAGAACTGAAATAAGCAATGAGAGCGCTAGTTCGCCCTCACCCAACACAATTGAGCCACCAATAGATGCTCTCACGGCACCCCTTGAAGCAGCAGGCACTGAAATAAGCAATGAAATTGCTAATTCGCCCTCACCTAGCACAATTCAAAGGGCAGCAGCAATTGAGGCTTCCACACCGGGTGTAACACCAACAACTGAGAGAAGTAACGATAGCGCTAATTCGCCCTCACCTAGCACAATTCAAAGGGCAGCAACAATTGACGAACAGACGGCACCCCTTGAAGCCGCAGGAATCGAAATAAGTAATGAAATTGCTAATTCGCCCTCACCTAGCACAATTCAAAGGGCAGCAGCAATTGAGGCTTCCACACCGGGTGTAACACCAACAACTGAGAGAAGTAACGATAGCGCTAATTC
>NZ_JAMPKB010000028.1:0-72133 GCF_039961925.1 Trichocoleus sp. DQ-U1
CAACCTGGGTATGGAAGTAATGCACGAGCGCAACGCTCACAACTTCCCCCTCGACTTGGCAGCTGGTGAGTCCACCCCAGTGGCTCTGATGGCTCCCAGCATCAATGGCTAATTGCTAAAACTTAGCTAAATAAAAACGCTCTCCGCAAGGGGGGCGTTTTTTGTTTGGGGAAATAGAGAAAGCAAAGGACGTACAAGAAGCGATCGCACCCGATACAGAACTTTGCTTGATAAGGTGAGCAAGCGTGCTGGAGTACGTGTGGCTGCTGATAAGTAGATAGGAAAATTAAAAAAATATAAGCTCTCTCTCCTCTTACCTCTGCGCCCTTTGCGTCCTTGGCGGTTCGTTTAAATAAAAACAGTTGCAGCGAGAAGCGCGATCGCTTCCCATCTCAATCGCGATCGCTGTTAAGATACAAATCGCTATGCATCCTCCTTAAGTATTATGGGCAATACCTTCGGGCATCTATTTCGCATCACTACATTTGGCGAGTCCCACGGCGGTGGCGTCGGGGTGATTATCGATGGGTGTCCACCGCAATTGGAAATTTCTGCCGAAGAAATTCAGGTAGAACTCGATCGGCGGCGTCCGGGACAAAGTAAAATCGTCACACCCCGCAAAGAAGCTGACACCTGCGAAATTCTTTCCGGCGTATTTGAAGGCAAAACCTTGGGAACGCCAATCGCAATTTTGGTGCGAAACAAGGACACTCGCCCCCAAGATTATGATGAGATGGCGCAGAAATATCGCCCTTCTCATGCTGATGCGACTTACGATGCGAAATATGGCATTCGCAACTGGCAAGGTGGCGGCAGATCCTCAGCGCGGGAGACAATTGGACGAGTAGCTGCTGGGGCGATCGCTAAAAAAGTCCTTCATCAAGTTGCTGGAGTTGAAATCATCGCCTATGTCAAGCGCATCAAAGACTTAGAAGGCGTTGTCGATCCCAATACTGTCACTTTAGAACAAGTAGAAAGTAATATTGTCCGCTGTCCCGATGCCGAATGTGCAGAGCGGATGATTGAAAAAATTGAGCAGGTAGGGCGAGAAGGCGACTCTATCGGCGGAGTTGTAGAATGTGTTGCCCGTCATCTACCCAAAGGGCTAGGTTCGCCAGTATTTGATAAGCTGGAAGCAGACCTGGCTAAAGGTGTCATGTCTCTACCAGCAAGTAAGGGATTTGAAATTGGCTCTGGTTTTGCCGGTACTTTGTTATCGGGCAGCGAGCATAATGACGAATTCTCGATTGACGAAAGTGGCGAAATTCGCACCAAAACGAACCGTTCCGGCGGGATTCAGGGGGGCATCTCCAACGGAGAAAATATTATTCTTCGGGTGGCATTTAAACCAACAGCCACCATTCGCAAAGAACAGCGCACCGTGACCCGCGAGGGTGAAGAGACTATACTAGCAGCTAAGGGGCGTCACGACCCTTGCGTTTTGCCCAGAGCGGTGCCTATGGTAGAGGCAATGGTGGCTTTGGTGCTTTGCGATCATTTGCTACGCCATCAGGGTCAGTGCGGTACTTTAAAGCCTTGAGAGTGAAATGGAAACCAGCCCTTCTTCCGAGTTTTTGCTTCAGTTTTGGGGTGTGCGAGGCAGTATCCCCTCCCCTGGAAAAGATACCGTTCGCTACGGTGGCAATACTTCTTGTATAGAAATGCAAATCGGTGGAAAACGCCTGATCTTTGATGGCGGCACCGGCTTGCGTCTTCTATCTAAGGATTTGATAAACCAGCAGCAGTCAGTAGAAGCTTATATGTTTTTTACTCACTACCACTGGGATCATATTCAAGGAGTGCCATTTTTTAAGCCAGCTTTTATGGAAGGCAATTGCTTCCACATTTATGGGGCAGTGCCACCAGATGCAGACTCCATGAAACAGCATTTCTGCGATCGCGTGATGCACTCAAATTCTCCAGTGCCCCTGCAAGGCATGGAAGCTGACTTGAAATTTTACGAGTTAATTTGTGGCGATACCTTTCAGGTGGATGATATCACCATTGAAACCGGCCCGCTGAACCATCCCAACGGCGCGATGGGATATCGCGTGACGTGGCAAGGACACACCGTGTTCTACTGTACGGATACGGAACATTTGCCGGATCGCCCAGATGAAAATGTGCTGCACTTAGCCCGCGAAGCTGATGTCTTGATTTACGATGCCATGTACACCGATGAGGAGTATAACAACCCCAAATCTCCCAAAGTCGGCTGGGGACACTCTACTTGGCAGGAAGGGGTGAAAGTAGCGCAGGCAGCAGGCGTCAAGCGGTTGGCAATTTTTCACCACGAACCGAACCACAGCGATGACTTTCTCGATCAAATTGAGACACAAGTTCAAGAAGTCTCGCCGGGTTCGTTCCTTGCGCGTGAAGGGTTGATTGTGCAGGTCAATTAAAAAATGCAAAATTAAAAATTAAAAAATAAGATTGTTTATTTTTAATTTTTAATTTTTATCGGTCGCGCATAAAAGCCCAGATGGTTCGCCACTGGGCGCTGCCGCATGGGGATGCGAGTATGAATCGGTGAATTGAGCGATGCTGCTAACACTTCGCTAGGCTTCCCTCCACGACGCGCTACCACCAGCGTTGTCGAACCGCCGCCATCCAAGTTCAGCGCCCGATAAACACCCAACTCGGCAAGAATATTTTGCAGCTCAATTATACTGACGCCCTCACTATAGAAACGCTGGCGACCATCAACCAGAATTAACCACAATTTCTCGCCGCTTTCATCAGTCGCAACCACTGTGCGCGGAAATAACTTTTTTTGATCGCGGTTATCTTTCATCACCACTAAGTTGCCGCGTTCGATGATGATTTCGCCGCCTGCCAAAGCTTGAGCCGTATCCGCAGGACAACTCGCCTTGCTGATTTGGGCACGATTATCCTGAGAAATACACAAAACGGGCCAGCCTCGCTCAAACGCAGAGTAGGTGACGCCGTTAGAAATCGCCTGCCCCAATACGTTCACGGGTTCGCCACTGTGGGGATAATATAACAGCCATTGCTCTTGGAATGGGTAAAAAAAGCTACCATTGATTGCCAATTGCAAGTTAAATTCCCGCAAAAAGTCACTGGTCGTTTGTGCTACGGTTTCTTTTCCTTGGGTGGGTTTTCCTGGCGTTACTAACACCCCAATTCCTGGCGCTTTTAGGTCGATAGTGACAACGTGGATCGTTAGGGGGCGCGGTGTTGAGCGGGGAATGCGCCGATAAACGATACCTTGAAATAGCGGTTGCTGAACGTCGGTGCGGGGTGGACGTCTTAGACACGAAACGCCATAGAAGACACTATAGAGTCCCAGAGACAACAGCACCAGACTAAGGGCAATGGCACTGAGCGATCGCTTCCAGGGAAATTTGCGTCGTTTGCTCATACTGGTTGAGGATTTTTCGACAGCCACGGATTATCCCAAGATATCCGCTAATTTTGAAGCAAGAGTCGCGATCGCATTCTCATTGCTAAGAGCGATCGCGCATCATTGAATAGCACTTAGGATAAAAAAGAGTTTTAAGTTCGTAGGACGCAAGCCATGCGATTACAGTGGTTACTGTGGGGAGCAATCCTCAGCGTTGGGCTGTCAGCACTGCCCGCTCAAGCACAGATAACAGATGCTAAAGTAGCGGCATTCGCAGAAGCGCTCAGGAAGGCAGCACCCCAAACCGGAAAACAGGACGATGGACTCTACAGCGACTGGCAAATCAAACTAAACAACATTCCCCCCTGGTCAAAACAATGCACCGGACGTGCCCTAAGCACAGCGGAATTTGAAGCAAATCCCGCCACCGCACGGAAAGTTGTAGAGTGCATCATGGGCAATATTCTTCGCCAACAGTATCAAGCGGCGGGTAACAATGAATCCGTAGCGGTACAACGGGCGGCTGCTTGGTGGATGACAGGCGATCCCACCCGCTATAACAGTAAAGACATCGCTTCCTACATCCAAAAAGTTTCTGGTTTTTACCAGCAGTCGCGCTCAACTTCATCCGCAGTACCGCCTGCCTCAACCCCACCCAAACCTGCTACCCAACCAGCGGCTAAACCAACTCCAACTCCCACGCCATCACCATCACCCACCTCAAACCAGCCACCCGCAAAACCCTCTGTCACAACGGCGGCGGCTACCAATTCAGCAAAGATTTCTGATACCCATGTAGGGGCACTGGTGGAAGCGTTACGACGGGCAGCACCGCAAACTGGCACCGCTGATGATGGACTGTACAGCGAGTGGCAAGTTAAACCAGACAATATACCCGGCTGGTCACAACAATGTATCAATCGGGAACTAACACCAGCGCAATTTGAAAGCAGTCCCGTAACCGCACGAAGCATTCTGGTGTGTGTCATGCGCGACGTGTTGCGGGACGAGTTTCAGGCGAGTGGCAACAATGAGGTGGTAGCGGTACAACGGGCGGCTTCCTGGTGGATGACGGGCGATCCGACCCGCTATAACAGCAACGAAACCGGCCCTTATACAGAAAAAGTTCTTGGTTTCTATCAAGAGTTGCGCTCAACTTCATCGGCTTCACCACCTACCTCTAACCAGGCAGCTACAAATTCAGCGCCAGAGCCGAAGTTATTTCCCCATCGCTAAACTGCTCGTAGTAGGGCATAGGAACCTAGAAGAGGGAGCAATTTCCTTTTAAGGGTAGGTTATTTTTCCTTCTTCCCCAACCAAGTCCGGGAATACTGCTGATAGGAGGCTCTACCCCTATCGGCAGCAGCCAATCCAATTAACATTTCTAGTGCAGCGTGAATTCTCCTGAAGAAAAGATATTTTCCCACTTCATGCTCAAGGAAATCCATGAGCAATCAGAAGTTGTCCGAACTTGTTTAGAGGCTTTCTCAGAAATTCGTTTTAACGATAAACAGCTACGGCATGAATTGACTCAACAACCTCTAAACTTAGGTTTATCATCCAACTTTTACGATGGTATAGACCAGATTAAAATTCTTGCTTGTGGTAGTAGTCTTCATGCCAGCTTAGTAGGTAAATATCTATTAGAGCAAGTAGCTAAAGTGCCAACAAGCGTACACTATGCCTCAGAATTTCGGGATGCGCCATCGCCTGCAACTCCGAATACTCTCATTGTTGGCGTTACCCAATCTGGAGAAACCGCAGATACTCTCGCTGCCTTAGCAATAGAAAAACAGCATTGTTCTGGTGAAACTCGATTTTTAGGAATTACCAATCAGGCGGGAAGTTCTTTAGAAAAGCTGGTAGATCGTACAATTCATACTTTGGCAGGAAGTGAAGTAGCGATCGCTGCCACCAAAACCTTTGTCGCTCAGTTGATAGCGTTCTACTGTTGGGCGCTTGATGTAGCATACTGCCGTCAAACTCTATCGAGCGATCGACTGCATCAAATCCTCACGCAATTGCGCCAAATCCCCGATCAAATTGATTTAATTTTACAAAGCCAAAAGCACGCCGTCGAGCAGCTAGCCAAAGACCTTACCCATACCCAAAACTGCATTATTTTAGGGCGCGGGATTAATTTTCCCATCACTCTAGAAGCAGCACTGAAACTGAAAGAAACCAGCTATATGCACGCAACAGGTTATCATGCTGGAGAATTTTTGCATGGTCCAATTGCGATGCTAGATTCTTCTGTAACTGTAGTAGCGATCGCAATGCCCGGAGTTGTTTATGAAAAAATCCTTGCTAATGCCCAAAAAGCAAAAGCAAGGGGGGTTCAGCTCATTGGGGTGATATCCACAAACAATCCAGAAATTACAGGCATTTTTGATCGGGTATTGACTGTCCCGGAGGCGGACGAATTACTTTCTCCGATCCTGGCAGTTATTCCGCTGCAACTCTTAGCCTATTACACGGCTGTTTATCGGGGATTGGATGTCGATCGCCCCAGAAATTTGACGAAGACTTTGACTGTGGATTAACCTTTTTATTTCAAAAATTGCGATCGCTTAATTCCCATTTCCTGGCAAGAAGTAACGCAGCCGCCACTGTCCGCGAGTCCGCACAAAACTGACGCGGTAATCGGTTTCTGAATCGTACACATAGCGGTTGAGAACCCAACCTTTTTTACCATTCCGGAGTTTCACTGGCGTCCAACCATCGATAACCTTTTCCTTCACCGCTTTCTGCATCTGCTCTGGTAGGCTGTTAAAGGTGTTGCCATCAAACGCTACAAAATCGTAAGACACAACCCCCACAACTTTGCTACCTGCCCCAGGGTTTGCACGGACATTCACATTTTGTCCTAAAATTGCCAGTTGTCCAACATTCGGTTTATCTGGGCGAATTGACTCCAGTGCTTTTGCGATATCTGGACACACCCAAACATCAGATCCCGGTTCTTTGTTCGCCACTTTTGCCTGATTGTCGGTAGCACAACCTAAACTAAGTGCTTTATCCATGTATGCCCAAAATTTAGAATTTTTGTCATCAATGTTGTAGCTGTCCAAATTGAGCGTACCGCCATAGTTCCATTCAGTTTCTGAGGTGACAAGCGTGCGAATAAAATTAGCATCCCGCCGACTAATGGCATCTAAAAGACGCACGCGAAACTGAGAAAACGAACTTTTGTCTGGCGGAGTTGTTTGAGTCCCAGTTGGTTTTGAAGTTGGCGGCGTATACGGTGGGGGCGATACCGCCACAGACGGGGGTATTGTCGGTTCTAGTGTCTCCGTTGTCGCCGGAGGAGATGGAACTTCAGTTGTGGGTTGTGGTGCTTGGCTGTTGCGGTAGCTAATCGTTGCTAAAGTGGAACCTGCGATCGCTCCTATAGCGATCGCGCATATTATTAAAATTTGATAAAGTTTCATTCTCCCCTCCTGTTCGGTATTCCAAGTTCCTACGTTTTCAATGCCTTATCTTTGGCGGAGCCAGTGCAAATCCTGCTTGTTTGCTTTTACTGCTTTCAGGATTAACTTGCTAAAGCGGTTGGGTATTTATTCCCATTTTTTTACTCATAGAAATACCCTCACCAATCATTTTTTGACGAGGAAATAACTTATGAAACTGATTTTGAGCTTTCTAAGTAGCAAGCTTCATCAAGGGGATGCCAGTTTGTTAAGCTGCCACATGATTTCTAAGTTATTTTCGTGACTAAAACTTTTTTGATTGAGTGCCATTTTAAATAACTTTCACAACCTCATTGGCTTTTCTATGGTTAATGATTATGCTCTAAAACAAATTATTTTCATAAGATTTTTCTTTGATCTTTGGTGATACACATCAGATACCTCATCCCCTGAGATGGGAGTGCGGCTACGCTAGAAGAAAGAGAGATAATAAGAAACTGAAGTGTAGGGCTTAAACAGGTGAATTGATATCAGCTCGCTCTCAAACTTTTTACTAAATTAGACGCTTGAGCGATCTAAATGTTTCCCTCTGTAAGCTTGAGAAATCTAAAACAACTTTTTATATTTTATCAATTAATAATAGACCGAGATAATGCAGTGAGCCTAAACGATTCATGAAGGTGATATCCTCGAATTCTTAGAGAATTCGAGGATATGAACCGCTGGTCCGCCACTTAAATGGGATTGCTATATAAGCAACCGTTCCCTTTTTTTTTAGGAAAAGAATTTTTTAGAAGATATCTGAAAGGAATATTGGCATCTTGTCTGGGCTTTCACTCTCAGGAAATAAACTGCTGCACCCAATAGGAAACTTCTGCCCAAAAGCGGAAGCCTTTGTTGAGCAATGGTGTAATAACCAACTATAATTTTCCCACTACCAATTCCTAAAGTCCTGAGTTACCAGAACTGCTAATGATGCTATGACGGTGTCTTTTCTTAGGATCTCGTTGCTTTGCCTGCCACCTAGCTTTCCAATCTCGAAGCGCGATCGCTGTTCTGGCGGTAGGAGAAACATAATTTGGTGAATTTGCTTCTGATTTTTTCTTATCTGAATCTTTCCCTGAAGGACGCTGAGTTGTCATAAACTGCGCTAAATTGTCTTGAGGCGATTCCCAGCCAAATGCCTGCATAATCGCTGTTGCAGATTGATAACGTTCGCGTAAAGAGATTTTCAGCATTCTGTTGAGAATTTTGCCAAAGTCTTTACTGACTGATATCGTGTCCTGCCACTGAATCTCACCCGTAGAGCGATCGCTATCAAATTCTAGCGGCGCTTTCCCACTCAACAAGTAAAGACACGTTACGCCTAACGAATAAATATCGCTGGCATAAACAGGACGCAGTGAAAATTGTTCCGGCGGTGCAAATCCAACCGTGCCGATAAACTGGGTGGTTTGCTTCTGACCTCCTGTATCGCTTAAAGGAACCATCTCCTCTTTGACGGCTCCAAAGTCAATCAGCACCAGCCTCCCATCGTCCTGGCAACGGATGATGTTCTGGGGCTTAATATCGCGGTGAATTACATTATTGCCGTGGATGTACTGCAACAATGGCAGGATTTGACGAAGGAAATATTTAACGCCCTCTTCCGATAAGGGACCTCCGCGCCGCACCAAGCGTGCGAGGGTATACCCTCGTACATATTCTTGAACTAAATAGAATTCTCCCTCGTTTACAAAGTAATCTAGCAGCATGGGAATTTGGGAATGGCTGCCCAACTTACTGAGGGTTCTTGCTTCTTGCTCGAAGCGTTTCCGCGCTGTTTGCAGTCCAATCGGATCGCTAAACTTGGGACACAGCTGCTTAATCACGCACAAAGGATCGCCTGGCAAGTTGGCATCTCTGGCTAAAAAGGTGATACCAAAGCCACCTCTTCCCAACATTCGCAGGATCTCATAGCGATCGCGGAACAACTGCTCGGTACCACACAGCTGCCCTAGTTCAGTTTGCTGTAAAACATCTGAGTGAAAAGTTGACAGATTTGTGGGTGGAAAATTCATGACCGTCACTGGCAGGAGGAGGGCAGGAGGGGGGCAGGATCTGCGCTATGCTCCTAGTCTAGATCCCAGTTGTGATAAAAAGCAGAGCGTAATTTTTATTTCCTGATGGTATGGCAATCAGCGGGGATGCACAACCTTCCGCAGTAATATTCCCAGGTAGATCGTTCTGAATGTAGAGACCGGATGATTCGGTCTGTACAATTAAGATGCAAAATTTGCGAGCCAAATCGGGCTTATGACCATGAATACTACACTACAGCGTGTCTTTGACCAAGGTCGTGCTTTAAAAATTATTACCGGATTGAATAACTTCAATCCGGAGCGAGTTGCTGCCACCGTTAAGGCAGCCGACTTAGGCGGTGCTACTTTCGTCGATATTGCCGCAGAACCCAATTTGGTGCGGTTGGCTCGTCAGTTGACAAGCCTGCCAATTTGCGTATCAGCAGTAGAACCAGAACTGTTTGCGATCGCAGTGGAAGCTGGAGCGGATTTGATTGAGATCGGCAACTTTGATAGTTTTTACGCGCAGGGACGGCGGTTTGAAGCAGAAGAAGTGTTGGCGCTGACGCAAGCAACGCGATCGCTGCTGCCAAATATTACCTTGTCTGTCACCGTGCCCCATATTCTGGAGCTAGATCGGCAAGTTCAACTCGCAGAAGCATTGGTAAAAGCCGGTGCCGATATTATCCAAACCGAAGGAGGCACTTCCTCAACCCCGACTCACGCCGGTACGCTGGGACTGATTGAAAAAGCGGCTCCTACCTTAGCAGCAGCTTACGAAATTTCTCGCGCTGTTTCCGTCCCAGTCCTGTGTGCTTCCGGAATTTCTAGCGTTACCGCACCGATGGCGATCGCTGCCGGTGCTGCGGGTGTCGGCGTCGGTTCTGCCATCAACCAACTCAACAGTGAAGTCGCGATGGTAGCGGCTGTTCGTAGCTTGGTGGAAGCACTATCCACTGTCAGCCGCGAACGTATTCATGCGTAATCCCTAAGCGGTCGGAGTGATGAGTGATGAGTTTTGAATTTTGAATAAATCTTGGCTAAGGAACGTGGATTAAAAAACTTACACTGATTCACGTTCTGTAGGGACATGGCAGTGCTATGCCCCTACGCCAGAAATCGAGGTTAATAAATCGACCCTCAAAACTCAAAATTCAAAACTCAAAACTTATCCCAAGCAGTCTTTCAAGCTGTAAACCACTTGCTCCTGTTCCTCCAGAGAAAGTTCTGGGAACATGGGCAAGGCCAAAACCTCGTGACAGACTTGCTCTACCACAGGGAAGTCCCCAGATTTATAGCCTAAATTCTTGTAGACCGGCTGTAGGTGTAAAGGCAAGGGATAGTAAACCATCGAACTAACGCCTTGCTGCTGTAGCTGATTGCGAACCTCGTCCCGATAGCTGCCGTTACTAGATTGGGTGAGGCGAATCGTGTATTGATTCCAGACACAGCGACCTCCTGGCGTTTCTTGCGGCTTCACCACCCCAGGCACCGGCTCTAACAATCGGTGGTACTGCTGTGCAACCGAGCGACGCAGGTCATTCCACGTATCCAGATAACGCAGTTTAATTTGCAGAATGGCGGCTTGTAGAGCATCCAAGCGGCTATTAATGCCAGTTGCTTCATGATGGTAGCGATCGCGCATTCCATGCTCCCGCAGCATCCGTATAGCAGAAGCGATCGCTGGATCGTTCGTCGTCACCGCACCGCCATCTCCACAAGCACCCAGATTCTTGGTAGGAAAGAAACTAAAGCAGCCAATATGCCCGATGCTGCCTACTTTAGATCCTGCCCACTCAGCGCCTGTGGCTTGGGCACAGTCTTCAATCACCGCTAGATTATGAGCCTGTGCTACGTCCATCACTGTCGTCATATCCACCGGCTGCCCAAAAAGGTGAACTGGGATAATGGCGCGAGTTTTAGCGGTAATCGCCTTTTGCAGCTGATCGATATTGAAATTAAACGTATGGGCATCAATATCGACAAAAACCGGCGTCGCCCCCACCACGCTAATTACTTCAGCAGTGGCAATAAAGGTGAACGGCGTCGTAATTACCTCATCCCCCGGCCCAATCTGTAAAGCCCTGAGAGCTAGATAGAGGGCATCTGTACCAGAGTTACACGCTACACACTCTGAAACGCCTGTGTAAGCTGCAAACTGTTGCTCGAAGCCTGCAACCGAAGGACCACCAATATAACGACCAGAAGCCAAGATGCCTAGAACGGCTGCATTCACTTCTTCACTGATAATTTTGTACTGCCGCGACAGGTCTAGGGGGGGAATATTATTCACTCGTTGACACCACAAATTTTTATCTACATAGAACCAAATTTTGCTCAGAAAGGGAATCCACGCCTCACCATCCTTTTTGATTCAGAATGCCGAACTTACAAAATTGTTTCGCAGAATTTGGCAGATAGAGGGACGATAACAGGAAAACGAAGCAGACCCACAGAGGACAAGGGGAGCATTCCTATTTTCACTCAGTCCTAACTCCTAACTCCTCAGCACTCAGTCCTCAGTCCTCAGCACTCCGCCCTCAGCCCTCAGTCCTCAGTCCTCAGTCCTCAGTCCTCAGTCCTCAGTCCTCAGTCCTCAGTCCTCAGTCCTCCGCCCTCCGCCCTCCGCAATCAAAACTTCCTCAATCCTGGCAGAATTAGGGAGAAAGCAAGACCTCATTGTGAACTGTGGATTCTTTAATCGCACTGAACTTTACAGACCTTGTCTTGGCGTTGGGCATGATGGCAGTTGCCATTGGTTT
Source organism: Trichocoleus sp. DQ-U1 (assembly GCF_039961925.1). Classification (NCBI taxonomy): domain Bacteria; kingdom Bacillati; phylum Cyanobacteriota; class Cyanophyceae; order Leptolyngbyales; family Trichocoleusaceae; genus Trichocoleus; species Trichocoleus sp. DQ-U1. Next base: position 11,597 of record NZ_JAMPKB010000028.1, read on the forward strand.
ATCCAGGATTCAACAACTCGGATTAGAAGGGCAATTGGCGATCGCGACTGGTCGCACTATTATCCAGCTGTTGGGCGTTGGATATGTATTAGCCTTCGTCTTTGCCTGGAAAAATCCTTGGGCAGTGTTGGCCCTGTTGATGGTAATGCTGAGCATTGCCGCAATTGTTGCTCGCAATCGCATCGGCAAAAAAATTCCCCACGTATTGCCCGTGGTGTGGGGGTCGATTTTGGTGAGTAGCGCCCTGACATTGAGTTACACCACTTTGTTGATCCTTCAACCGCCCATTTGGTATGAACCCCAGTACCTGATTCCCTTAGCGGGAATTGTACTCGGAAATGCGATGAATGGAGCAGCGATCGCGGGTGAACGTTTGAGTAGCACCGTTAACGCTAGCCGCAGCGAAATTGAAACCCATCTGAGCTTAGGTGCAACGCCACAACAGGCTGTTGCACAATACCGCAAAGATTCCATCCGCGCCGGTTTGATTCCCACTCTGAACCAAATGATGGTTGTTGGAGTCGTGACACTACCAGGAATTATCACAGGTCAATTATTGAGTGGTGTTGACCCGCTGAATGCTGCATCCTACCAAATTTTAATTATGTTTATGCTTGCTTTTACCAACTTAGTGACAACTTTATTAGTCACTCAAGGGCTTTGCCGCCAGTTTTTTACTCCCGAAGCCCAACTCAAGAATCATTAAAAATTATAAATAGGTTTTGTTAAAAATAACTGCTGGTTAGTTTAGCTCGAATTTAGTAATTAGTCTGGTTACAACCTTGCATCTGTGGCGTACTGGTGGTGTGACAGATGCAAGATGTAATCCCAAATTCCCTTGATAAGGCTACACATTTGATTTCCCCACCCCCGATTAATTGGGGGCGAAGAGAAGCTTAAATGTAGCGGTAAAATGGTATAAGTAGCAACAGCAAAAGCTAACGCAACCTCAGGATTTGGTGGGTTGAGATAGAAAACATAACCGACCCTAATGTGAGACTTTTATTCCTAGCTAACTTTAGGATACTTGTTAATCAACGAACCATCTGGAGTGTAAAGCTCAAGAGGAATACGGGCATTATCGCTAATCGCTTCCAGTGCATCTCCTAGCGTTCGCAAATGAGCGGCTATCCCAGCTTGAGCATTAGAATCTCCTCTCAATTGTGCGGCGTTTACGGTTTGCGTCACCATCTGCATATAAGCGGGTGTCAACTGAACTCTGATTAGCTGACTGGTGACAGTGTATTCACAGACTTTCGGCGTTCCAGCGCAGGTTTTAATAAGATCGGTACTCGCTTTTTGGAGCAGGCTGGCATACCCTAGTTGGATTTCTGCTTGCCTGAGTTCGGCTTTATAAGAACTCATTAGGGAATCGCCTTGATTGTAGAAAAAAGTGCCTCTGGGAATTTTTTGAATGTTAACAATTGCATTGCGCCAGTTCAGCACCGCTAATGTCCATTGGTTGCGCTGTTCGTAATTTTTGGCATTACGTGCGAGGGTTTGAGCAAAATTGTAGGCGTTAGCGGCAATTTGTTCTTTGTTTTTGCGATCGCGTGCTGCTGACAATTTGGGCAGATTTGTCGCCAGCAGTTGCTGCGCCTCCGGACGGGAAGTCGTGCCGACAGGAATCGCCTTGAGCCGATTGATTGCCATCTCCCAGTTCATTTCAGCCAGTCGCCAAGTGGCGATCGAATTAGCCACTCCTTCACGGGCTTCTGCTACCTGAAGCCCTTCTTTTGCAGCGTCGAGGTTTTTAAGCGCCTGTCGTTCGGCATTCACTCGCCCGTTAATCGCGGCTAAATTTATTCGATAGTCCTTAATTTTCTGCTGAGCCAGTTGGTAGACCGTGCTATTTTTGGGCACGGGTTCCAAAAGCGCGATCGCTTCTCGCCATAGCTTCTGAATTTCTAACCATTCTGTCGCTGAATGGGGAGGATTTTGGCTCTGTCTAGCCGCCGCCGAACCTTTACTCAAAGCCATTACCAGCTGATCGAGCAATTCCGCTTGCTGCGAATTGTCGTTCAATTGCTTCTGAGCTTCGGAATAAGAACCAGACCAGAATGGAATCAGCTTCAAAAGGCGGATTGCCTCTTGTTGTTTCTCTCTTGCTTCTAGTATTTCTTGCCCAGATTTTGGTCGCTGAAGGGTTGCAAATGCCTCCTGGCTCAACTCTTGTGCCGTGAGTAGTGGCGTACAGGTTCCGATGACGCAGGGACGTGTCAAGGCGTAGAGAGTGAGCAGAAACGTCAATAAACTTACCCCCGCGCTTGCCAACAGTACCGGCAATGGCAATCGCTGTAGTTTACCAGCCAGTGAAGTCGGTGGTGCCTCGCTTTTAACCTCCCCCGGCGAATCATCCGGCGGCGACTCATCCGGCTCTAAACTAAGTTCATCGGCGGGAAGGGAGGAAGATTCATCAATTGTTGGTGCTGAGCCGATTTCTGCCGGGTCGGTATCCACTCCAATGCTGCCATCTGCCGCTGCTGGTGTCTCGCTGGGGAGATTTTCCGGAATTGTCTTCTTGCGCCTCAATTTTTTGGGTAGATTTTTGACCTCTGTCGAATTTGGGATTGTCTCCTCGATAACAACTGTCTCATCAGCGAGAGCAGTCGTTGACGTTGACACAGTTGACGTTGACACAGGTGACGGGGACACAACAGACGGATCGACACTGAAGGCATGGAAAGCATAGGGTTGCTTTTGCCCGACTACTCTTAAATACAGCTGGACTTGACGGGCAAATTCCGGTTGCAGACTTTTGAGAGTTTGCTCTAACGTTCTAAAGGTTCGTTGCGGGTCAGGCAGAAAATCCGCTGGGTGTTGCGTCAAAATAATTAACGCTTCCTGCGGTAAGGCACACCGAACTTGAAAGGGAACCTTCTCCGGTAATGCCGAGTAAAGGCGATTTTGTAGAATTCGCCCCAGTACCTCTAATTCGCTTTCGCGGGCTACTGTTTCCATCCAGCAACACCCTCCGTTTCACTTTCTTCCATTTTGAGGCAGGACCGCTAAAAAGCTTGCTCAATTTTCTACTTTCAAGCAGAGGAATCGCATCAGTAGTGCTTGCAATAATTAAAAAATCTAATCAAAAATCTAAAAATTTGTCTTGGCTACAGCGAATTGGCTATTGCTTGCAATGCTAGGGCTTACCATTAACAACTGTACGGGCACGCGGCTAAGGTGTTAGCCTACTGAACTCAAGTTATGAAGATCGATACTCCACCGCTATCTGAACAAGTCATCCTAATTACAGGAGCTTCTACTGGGATTGGCGCTGCTCTGGCGCAAGTTTTAGCGACTCAGTCGTTGGGAATCCGGCTCGTTTTAGCAGCTCGAAACCAGGAAAAATTGGAGGAAGTCGCAACTTTCTGCCGCAAAGCGGGTGCTGATGTGCTGGTTGTTCCCACCGATATCTCTCAAGTTGAGCAGGCTAAAGCTTTGGCAACTAAAACGATCGACCATTTTGGGCGCGTGGATGCCTTGGTCAATAATGCCGGATATGGACAGATGGGACCAGTAGAGTTGATTCCATTTGAGGCGGTGCAGCGGCAGTTTCAGGTCAATTTACTCGGCCCGCTTGCCTTAATTCAAGCTTTAATTCCAGGAATGCGGGACCAAGGGGGTGGACGGATCGTTAATATTAGTTCTCTAGGCGGACGGCTTGCGTTTCCCTTTGGAGGGTTATATAGTTCCTCTAAATTTGCTTTGGAAGGAATTAGCGATGCACTTCGGATGGAACTGGCTCCATTCAATATCAAAGTCAGCGTGATTGAACCAGGGCCAGTCAGTACGGAGTTTTTCGCGGTAGCAGCGCAACGGGTTGAGCAAGCGATATCAACTCCACAAGATACACCTTACCGGGCTGCTTTTGAGCGGCTAGAAGGGCTAGAGGAACGAACCAGTAGTCGAGCTTGGACTTCCGAACGGGTTGCTAAAGTGGTTGTGCGATCGCTCACCGACCGTCACCCTCGTCCCCGCTACGTGGCTGCTACTGGGGGAGATATTCTACTGTTTTTAATGAACAAAGTGTTGCCTACCAGGGCGGTTGATGCCTTTTGGCAGCGTTTCTATGGAATTGATAAAGTCGCCAAAGACTGGCAAAGTCGTCAGAAACAGGGGTAATCGGGATTGGGTAATTGTCACTCGTCATTATCGTTAGCCATTCGTCTTTGGTTTGCTGCGACTGCCGAATAACGAATCCCTTTTTTCTCAATTACCATTCCCCATTCCCCATCCCTCATCCTTAAATTGCCATTCATGGATTTACTAGAATATCAAGCTAAAGAATTATTTCGGGAGATGGGCATTCCCGTTTTGCCTTCTCAACGAATTGATAATTCCAGAGACCTCAAGGGTTTGCAAATTCCTTACCCGGTTGTCCTAAAATCGCAGGTGCGTGCTGGTGGACGGGGTAGAGCGGGTGGAATTCGATTTGCAGAAAACACCATCGATGCGATCGCGGCAGCACGGACGATTTTTAATTTGCCGATTCTGGGTGAATATCCCCAAGTGCTTCTAGCAGAAGCAAAATACGATGCTACTCGTGAATTTTATCTAGCCGTCACCCTAGACTACGACCTTCGTCGCCCGGTGCTGCTAGGTTCCTCACAAGGAGGCATGAACTTGGAAGCGGTGATGGAGCTTCTTCAGCAAGTTGTTGTTGACCAAGAATTTTCCTCCTTTTATGCCCGCCATCTGACCCTGAAAATGGGACTCCAAGGTTCCTTGATCCAGTCAGTTAGCACCGTTATCGAAAAGATGTACCATCTGTTTGTCCAAAACGATTTGGATGGAGTAGAAATCAATCCCCTAGGTGTAAGTCCTACAGGCGAATTGATGGCTTTAGATGGCAAAATTACAGTCAATGATGCTGCTCTTAGACGTCATCCCGCTTTGGCTTCTCTAGCGGCAAAAATGCCTCAGTCCGATATCGCGAAGGAAACGCCTACAGACATCGATCCCGGTAAGTTTCTACCCATTCAGAACTGGCTGAATCGAGATGGTAATATTGGGATTCTCTGTAACGGCACCAGCTTGGCGATGGCAATGGTAGATTTGGTTTACAGCGCTGGCGGCAAGCCGAGACTTTGCCTAATTGTGGGTGAGGAGGCGAGTGGAAATTTGACACCCGCATCTTGGAGAGAACAGCTCGAACAAGCGCTGGAGCGTCTCACTCAAAATAAAAATATTAAAGTATTGCTGGTTAATATTTTGGGCAATACCGCAGCGAGTCAGGAAGTCGTTGCAGTGATTGATTCATATCTGCAACGAAAAGTTAATGAAATGACAGAGCATCCGCAGCGAATGACTCGACGGGTTAGTACACCCAGCCCCAAGGACTCTCGCACCCGGATCGGCGATCGCAGACCAGAATTTCTCACCCTGCTTCCCCAATTTGTTGTCCGCTTAGCAGGTGGCGAACTCGACAAAAGCCAAGAGCCTCTAGCCACGATGCCCGTACACTGGAGCGATAATCTGGATGACGCTGTTGAGCAAGCGATTTCCCTAGCCAAAGCAGCAGCTAAAAGTAGATCCGGGACTCCCAGCACCAAATCGTGAGGCAAGGTTGTTTTAGCGGTCGAGCTTTCATGCTGCTTTGCTTGGCATTAAAGTTACATTCAGGACGTTGGCTTGCTCCTGTCAACCTGACTCGCTCATCTCAACCTGATATAGATGTATGGGAGATGTTAGATACCGACATTTGTTATTAGACCTCATGTGCTGTTCGCGCACGAACGTTGCATGGAAAATAGACTTTGGTAAAGGATCATGAAGTTAACGCCAGACAGTAAAATCCTGATACAAGGCATCGCAGAACCACTTGCGTCAACCTACACTGCCCGAATGACAGCTTACGGCACGAAGGTAGTAGCTGGGGTCAGTGCCGGTCAGGGAGGGCAAACGCTGGATGGCATTCCGGTGTTCGACCTGGTAGAGCAGGCGATACAGTCGGTCGGAGCGGTTGACATTAGCATTATCTTTGTACGACCTTACGCGGCGCTTGATGCTGCGCTAGAAGCGATCGCCGCAGGTATCCGACAAATTATTCTGATTACGGGTGGGATACCTCCCCTGGATATGGTTCGGCTGCTCAGAAAGGCAGAGGCGACTCAAACTCTTATCCTTGGCCCCAGCAGCGCTGGGATTATTGTTCCAGGCAAGGTTTTACTAGGCACTCATGAACCTGAATTTTATAGTCCTGGATCGGTGGGGCTGCTCAGCCGCAGCGGCAATCTCACCTACGAAGTAGCCGGGGAAATGACCCGATCCGGTTATGGTCAATCGATTGCTGTCAGTATTGGCAGCGAGCCGTTTGTCGGATCTTCTGTCGTACAATGGCTGGAAATTTTGGCAGCAGATAAAAACACGAAGGTCATTGTTTTAGTCAGCCATATCAGCCATACCAGTTCTAGTGATGAGCAGGCGGCAGCAGAATACATCGTTGCTACACTTGATAAGCCAGTAATTGTATATTTTGTCGGTCGCTTGCTTCCCCAAGAAAAACTTTTAGGCCCAGGGAATGCACTTGGTTTTTGGCGTCAGGAAGCGATGCTCGCTTTTCCACAGGCTGAAATTGCCGCCGAACAGACACCTGAAAACCGAAAAATTGCCGCCTTCAAGCAAGCGAAAATTCCAATAGCAGAGCGCCCTTCCCAAATTCCAGATTTGGTGAAAAAGGCGCTCAAAAAGTCGGGTTGAGGATTGAGTTAGAGCGGGAAGAGAGGGAGAAGCAGTCGCGATATTTCTCCCTCTCTAAAGTGTTCTAGCGGGCGGGTGCTGATGGACGATTGGCAAAGATTGCTTTGGAGGAAGATGCGCCTGCTAATCGCATCTGCCGCGTCAATTGTAAGCTTAACAATGTCGTAACGCTCCACTGTCCCAAGATTGTCAGAAAAATGGGAATTGTGGAGGCTTCTTTTACCCCTATCCACGGAAAGGCGGTAAGCAGCCACACACCAGAGCTTTGATAAAATGGCATCGACAGCACGCTGAAAAAGATTGGGGGAAATGCAATCAAGGCTATTATAGTTATGCCAGCCCAGAGCGATCGCTTTGCTGTTTTCATAAATAGCAGCATCTGAGCGATACCCGCCAATATCAAGATCCAGTTTAGGCTCAAGATCAAACCTAAAATAGCTGAAATCTTGCCACTGTTTTGAGGCCAAAACAGAATCCAAGCACCCAAAATTACGGTTTTAATGCCCAAATTTACTGCTACTGCCACCAGTGATGGGCTTTTTTCACCCCACAGCAAATCCTGCATTAAGTCGCTTTTCCAAAAACTTTTACGGTTAGAAACCTTTTCGCGGCGGTAACGAGCCCAATCCTGTAATGCCTGACGGTGAGGGGATAAAGCAGCAATTAAACCCAAGAACCATAGCAGATTTACGGTTTCCATAAAGACCAACAATCCCCACAGAAATCCAGATTCAGCAAATTGTGCCGGATTTAAGTGGTTCTTTTGTAGACAAAAACCTAGAAGCAGGAATTCAAAATAAGCGACCATCCAGTAACTTTGTTTTTTGCTGATAAGCGTGGCGTTGGCATTAGCAAAACGCCGATTTAAGGCTTGCCAAATCCAGTAAGTCCACAAACTAAAAGTTAGAATTGCAAAGGTCTCAGCTAACAAAAAGTTACTACCGAGCGGTATATAAAACCATTGCCAATAGTATAGTACTGAATCGCTCCAATCATAATTGGCCTGTGTAACCAGGGACACAGACCAATTAATTACATTTAGCCAAGGCAAAGCAAATACAAAGGTTAAAAAACTGGCTGACGAAGCTTGAAATTCGCTCAAAAATCCATAAAGTAAGGCAGCGCTATAGAAGAAATAGTAACTAGCACCTGAGAGCAAATAAAAACTCACCAGAAAGTAAAAAGGTACACCGGCACTAATCGCAGACCAGCAATGCAATGGTAGTGCTAGGGCCACACCCAGATAAAGTAAAATAGGCACTCCCAGGATTTTCCCCGTCAAAATGCTTTGACTTGATTGGGGACTCAATCGAATGAAATTCAGGGTGCCTCGACGCTCTTCTTTACCAAGGTCGCTGAGAATCATATAGACCCCAGCGAGTAATAAGATAAGAGGCAAAGTCCAATTCAAAATGCTGAATAGGGTTTGCCACCACTGCTGCCAGTCAATGACAATCTCACCGGCAGCATCCAACCGGCAGTTGTAGTTACTGGTTCTTACACAAAAGCTGCTGTAGGTTCCATCAAGATTTAGTTGTTCGTAAAAATATAAGACCAGTAAAAACTGACTAATCAAAGAGACACCGATAGCGATCGCTAACTTGCGAGTTTTCAGTTGTCCTTTGAGTTCGCGCAGAAACTGAGGGTTCCAATCGCCCAATCGCTCCATCCAAAGTAGGTTCATCTCTGTTTTCCTTGATCGCAAGTTTTGAGAAGAAACCCGTTTTCGAGGCAGAAAACGGGTTTTTCTAGATTTAGTTTTTCTGTGTCTGCATCGATTCGAGCGATCGCTTCTCTACAAGCCGTTAGCAGGCAAAGAGGGACGATTGGACATCAGCGATTTCGACGCGGACTCGCCCGCTTGTCGCAACTGTCGTGCTGTCTGAATACTCAACAAGCTGAACATTAGCCACTGACCCAGCACTGCCAGACCTAGGCTAGTCGCAGCAGCATCTTTGACAGCACCCCAGGCGAAGACGGAAAACAGCCATACACCAGGGATTTTAGCGGGAGAGATTGATAGTAAGCCGAACACAATCGGCGGCAATATAATCAATCCAGCCACTGTACTTGCTGCCCAGAGCGATCGCTTCGGCGTCTTCATGAACAGCATTAGCTGAGCAACACCTGCGTAAATCAAGATTAAATTGACACTCAGCAGGATGGTCGCCAGCGCTGATGCTTTATACGCACTTGCAGGCCAAAGGAGTATCCAAGGCACCATGATAGTTGAAGCAATCAGTAAATTCAGTGCCACTGCTCCCACTGAAGGGCTTTTTTCCCCCCAAACCAAATCCTGCACCAAGTTTTTCACGCGAGAAGATGTTTTCTCCCGTCGGTAACGCGCCCAATCCTGCAAAACTTGGCGGTGAGGCGACAACGCCGCCATCAGACACAAGAACAGCGGCAAATTTAACAACAGCAAACCACCAAAATTATCAAACAGTCCGCCTGGTATAGATTCTGGATTATCTGCGCGCCATTTGGGTAGGGTTAGGGCAAATCCCAGAACAGCCACTTCAAAGCAAGCCGTCATTATATAACTCTGCCGTTTGCTGAGGAGAGTCGTACTGGGATTGTGAAAGCAACGCTTCATCCCTTGCCAAAACCATAAAGTTCCCACCGCATAGTTCAGCACGCTAAAGCCGATGACATTCCAGATGCTGGTACCTAGAGGTAAGTAAAACCATTTCCAGGCTTCCAGTTGCGCCATTCCCATTGACGTTGAATAGGCACTTCCTTGAGAACTGGCATTAATGAGGTATGCCAGCACAATTGAAGGAGAAAATAGATGCAGCCAATCTAGGGGGGAATTATGGATGATTGTGCTGCTGTTAAGGCTCAAGCCAGTCATGAGGGTCAGAAACATCAGCACGATGCCACTGCCAATCCAAGACTGAAATCCACCGAGTCCACCAGCGACCAATCCATAAAGTAAGGCGGCGCTGTAGATGCAAGCGGCGCTGGCAACCACGACACCATAAAAGCCCAGAATGAGGACTAAAGGAATTTCAGCCGACAGACCCGCCAACAAATGCAAAGGAATCGCCAGACCGGCTAGGAGATAAAGTAAAATCGGCACTCCCAGCAGCTTACCGCTGAAAATACTGGTTGTTGACTGGGGGCTGAGGCGAATGAAATTCAGCGTGCCGCGATTTTCTTCCCGCGATAGGTCGCTAATTAGCATATAGGTGCCAGCCACCAAGACGGTCAGGAAGCCAATAACACTCAGCCAGACGAACACATCTAGCCACCACAATTGCCAGTTAATAACAATATTGCCAAGGGGGTCTAGAAGGCATTTCTGCCCATAACCAGGGCGATAGTCTAGGCAATATCTACTGTAGATATCGCCCGTACCCGTATCAACCGGCAGTTGAGTCGCGAAACTCATCAGCAGTAGCATTTGACCCATCAGCGCGATCGCTACTGCAATTAATACATTTCGGGGTTTAAGACGCCCTTTAATTTCTCGTAACAGCTGGGGATTCCAATCTCCCAGCCGGTCGCTCCAATTAATTTTCATCACTAAAAAATCTCCAGAATTAAATTCAGTGCTGAGTGAAGAGTAAGCATTGTTAATAACTCAGTCCAAAGCCTTCAGTCCTCAGCCCTCAGTCCTCAATCTTGTCTTATGATGCTTGCTGGTGTCCCAGCTTCAGGAAAATGGTTTCCAAGTCTTCCTGAGTGCAATGAAATTCGGTCAGAGGAATGCCAGATTCAACAAGCGATCGCAACAACTTAGCACAATCTTCCTGACCCCCAGAAAAGTAAAGGCGCACTCGCTCTTGTCCCGCCATCACCTCCAATTCTTCGACTAAAGGATGGTTTCTCAGCTTTGATACAAGTGACTCTAGCTTACCCAACGTAGACAAGAAAATTTGCTGGCGGCTGAGGCGGCGGCGAAGTTCCTTGAGTGGCGAACTTTCTACGAGAAAGCCGAGTTCCATGATGCCTACTGAGGTGCAAAGTTCCTCTAAGTCGCTAAGGACGTGTGACGAAATGACAATCGTCATCCCGGCTTCCTGCAATACTTTGATGATTTCCCGAAACTGCATCCTGGCAAGAGGATCTAATCCGGAAACGGGTTCATCCAACAGCAGCAAAATCGGTTCGTGAATAATTGTCCGCGCCAGACTCAGGCGCTGTTTCATCCCCCGCGAGAGAGTGGCAATCATGCTATTGCGCTTACCCGTTAGCTGCACCAGTTCTAAAACTTCCCGCAGGCGCTGGCTGCGGTGTGGTTCTCGCAAGCGGTAGAGACGCCCAAAATAGTCTAGGTAGTCCCAGACTGTCAAATCGTCGTACAGGGGGAAGTCATCAGGTAGATAGCCGAGTCGCCGCTTCAGGGTAGGGTTGCTGTGATCGCGTTGCAGGCGATCGCCATTAATATAAATTTCACCTGTTGTTGGCTCTTCAGCCGCCGCCAACATCCGCAGCAACGTTGTTTTACCGGCTCCATTCGGTCCAATTAGTCCATAGACTTCACCAGCTTTTACCTGTAAATCAATATCATTAACTGCAATATGTCGATCGAATTGCTTGGTGAGTCCACAAGTTTGAATTGCCAGTTCTTTTGCCATAGCTGCTGAGGGTTGACTGTAAGATGGCTTGCTTGAGTGCTAGCGTAGCCTTTACCTACAGCATTTGCCACGAGCGTTTCTGAAATTTAAACAAGATTGCAGAACCGATTAGCCTTGTAATTCCTTAATTTGTCCCAATTAGGATAATTTCAGGGGGATCAGACATTTTACTATTTGGTTCAGCTAGCACCTTCAAGCATAGAAGGCTCTTACAAGAGCGATCGCACTTTTGGCTCTGTGTCAATGCCGTTCGTTAATATTCGGATGCTCTGTTCTTCCAATCCTCAAATAGCACGCCTGTAATCTTTAATAATTCTCTGCAAGCATTTTAATTAATTTTATTTAATAAAGCTTACTGTTTTTTTGGACATTCACAACTCCAATACATTACATCATTTATTGAAAAAATATTTAATAAATTTGCTTGCGAATCAGCCTTAGATATTTTATTCTTTCATCTTGAACTTTCTTACTTGCAACTATTTAATAAATTCAAAAGAGGTTCAAAAGCCAGTTAGTAAAAGACACGAGTCCTAAATCAACTTCGACAATGGCACATAAATCATCCGATATCGAGCTGATAAAATGCTGAAAAATAGTATTGGCATTTTATAGAGACGAAGCGATTCGAGCGGCAATTTCTCCTTGTTAGCAGCATTGACTGAATGCTTTGCCCATTACATTATGGATGGTGTTATAACCAACTTCTCAGACATCCCGCTCCTAGCTGCCCTCACCGCCTTCTTTTTTGGCAGAAAGTTAGCAATCAGAGGAATTGCTGGTATTCCCGCACCTATTTAGGTCTAGCTGGGCTTTAGCTCTAGCTGGGCAGATTGTAACTGAATCTGAACGTTTTTCAGGTACATTTCCCCTGTATGATTAATAACTCGCAAGAGTTTTGAACAACCTATGACACAGCAGAACTACCGTATTACCCTACTTCCCGGCGATGGCATTGGCCCTGAAATTATGGCAGTAGCGGTAGACGTGTTGAAACTTGTCGGGAAACAATTTGAGATTCAGTTTGAATTTCAAGAAGCCCTTGTGGGGGGTGCGGCGATTGACGCTACGGGAGAACCGCTACCCGCCCAAACGTTGGAAACATGCCGCAATAGCGATGCTGTTTTACTCGCTGCTATTGGCGGTTATAAGTGGGATAACCTCCCTCGCCATCAACGCCCGGAAACGGGTTTACTAGGACTCAGGGCTGGTCTTGGCTTATTCGCCAATTTGCGGCCCGCCAAAATATTACCCCAGTTAGTGGATGCTTCGTCCTTGAAACGGGAAGTGGTCGAGGGCGTTGATATCATGGTGGTGCGCGAATTGACTGGTGGTATCTACTTTGGGGAACCGAGAGGAGTTTTTGCTACGGAAACAGGCGAGAAGCGCGGCGTCAATACAATGGCTTATACGGAATCAGAGATTGACCGGATTGGGCGAGTAGCCTTTGAGACAGCGCAAAAACGTAGTGGAAAGCTATGTTCGGTGGATAAATCAAATGTGCTGGAAGTATCGCAGTTGTGGCGCGATCGCATCACTGCGCTCTCTAAAGAATATCCAGATGTGGAATTGTCTCACCTCTATGTAGACGCCGCTGCTATGCAACTTCTTCGCTGGCCTAAACAATTCGACACAATTGTGACAGGTAATCTATTTGGTGATATCCTGTCTGATGCTGCCGCTATGCTTACTGGCAGTATTGGAATGTTACCTTCTGCCAGTTTAGGTGCATCTGGCCCCGGTGTCTTTGAACCCGTCCACGGTTCTGCCCCCGATATCGCTGGGCAAGATAAAGCAAATCCGCTGGCGCAGGTTCTGAGTGCAGCGATGATGCTGCGCTACGGCTTAGATCAGCCTGCTGCTGCCGACAGAATTGAGCAAGCGGTGATGCAAGTTCTGGAGCGCGGCGATCGCACGGGTGACATTATGTCTGAGGGGATGAATCTTTTAGGGTGCAGTGCAATGGGCAATGCATTAATCCAAGCACTAGAAAAGCCTTAAGAAAATTTCATCCTCAACTGCAACAAAAATTGGTATACCTATTGCAGTTTGCAGGAATTGCACGGGTAGATTATAGACTAGCTCAAATAACAGGGGTAGACGAGTGGTTTACGCTTCACAGCAACGGTTAGAAAATCGGACGGAAAGGATAGATATCCCCGTGTTGCTAGACCCCAGCATCGTCAGAGCAGCTCGACAAATCTATCGGACTTACTCGGAAGTCCATCCAGACCGTATGCAGCGCCCTCTAGGGGTGGCAATCGATCGGTATACCTATCGGGGCAAGCTGATTTTTGCAGGCAAACCGATTCTGTTGCCGCAAGAATGTTTTGTGCCTTTTAGTCAAATTGAGTCGGAAATATATTAGTGATTAGTCTAAATTGTCCTTAGTCATGAGTCATGACCCACTACTAATGACCCATGACTCATGACCCGTGACTGATAACTAATTGCTATGGATGATTTGATGGCGTTGCCTGCTGCTGCGATTGTTTTTGCATTGGGTGCCTCAATTGGCAGTTTTCTCAATGTGGTAGTTTATCGCTTGCCAGCAGGTTTATCGATTCTTTGGCCCCCTTCTCGTTGCCCACAATGCCTGCATCGACTGGGTAAAGGTGAAAATGTCCCAATTGTCGGTTGGCTGCGGTTACGAGGGCGCTGTCGCCACTGTAGAAGCAAGATTTCCGGGCGCTATCCACTGGTAGAAGCGGCAACAGGGATGTTGTTTTTGCTAGTTTTCTTGACGTTTGGCATTTCGGTGCAAACGCTAGGATATTGGGCTTTTTTTAGCTGGTTGTTAACACTATCGCTGATCGATTTAGACACAATGACATTGCCCAATCCACTTACTCAAACCGGCTTAATTTTGGGTTTAGTGTTTCAGGCGATCGCCGGTTTTCTGCCAGCAGCAAGTTGGGCAGAAAGTGCAAATCATTTGATGTCAGGCATTGTGGGTGGTGTAGTCGGAATTTGGTTGTTTGACATCATTGCTTTTGGGGGAGCGATCGCTTTTGGACGAGCGGCAATGGGTGGAGGAGATGCTAAACTGGCGGCAATGATGGGAGCCTGGTTGGGCTGGAAGAATTTGCTACTGGCTGGGTTTTTGGCTTGTGTAGTGGGAGCCTTTGCCGGTGGGGGAGCGATCGCGCTTGGCTGGCTTGACCGGCACCGCCCCATGCCGTTTGGTCCCTTCCTAGCACTGGGAGCGCTTTTGGCAGCTTTTTGGGGTGAGGCGATTTGGTCTGCTTACCTGCAACTCTTTTTCCCCCTCAATTAACGCATTCCCCCTGCCCTGATTTACCGCAATACTGCCGTATTGTAAGATATTCCAGTGTCTTGGATTACCCTAAAAACAAATTGCGCTCGCTGGGAAGCTGAATTAATGCAGCAAATGCTAGCGGCTCATCAAATTCCTAGTCGGATTCTCGACCTCGGTGTGGCACCTTATTTTGGTGCGGGGAGTCCTACTGCCTTACAGGTGCGATCGCAGGATCGGTGGGCCGCTCTGCTATTATTGAGTCCGATTCAGGAAGAGCAAGCTTAAAGCGTAGGAAAATCATTTTAATAAGAGGAATTAACCGTTTTCATGTCTCTATTTGATTGGTTTGCAAATCGACGAAAATCAGAGCCAATTAGTGAACAGCGGCAAGAGCGTGAGATTGCGGATGGGCTGTGGACAAAGTGCGAGGCATGTAGTGTCCTTGCTTATACCAAAGACCTCCGCTCAAACAATATGGTTTGCCTGGAGTGCAACCATCACAACCGGGTGTTCAGCGATGAACGCATCCGCCAGCTGATTGATGCCAATACCTGGATGCCGTTGGATGAACAGGTGTTTCCCACCGATCCGTTGAAGTTCCGCGATCGCAAACAATATTGCGATCGCTTGCGAGAAACTCAAGACAAAACTGGCTTGGTGGACGCCGTGCAGACAGGAATGGGGCAATTGGAAAACTTGCCTGTCGCCCTCGGTGTCATGGACTTCCGCTTCATGGGCGGTAGCATGGGTTCTGTCGTCGGAGAAAAAATTACCCGCCTGATTGAACGAGCTACCTGGGAAAGAAAGCCGGTCGTGGTTGTCTGTGCCTCCGGCGGTGCCAGGATGCAGGAGGGAATGTTAAGTCTGATGCAAATGGCGAAAATCTCCGGAGCCTTGGAGCGTCATCAAGAAGCCAGACTGCTGTATATCCCGGTTCTCACTCACCCTACAACAGGCGGTGTCACGGCTTCTTTTGCCATGTTGGGAGACATCATTCTCGCAGAGCCAAAAGCCACAATTGGCTTTGCAGGGCGTCGCGTAATCGAACAAACCTTGCGAGAAAAGCTCCCCGATGATTTTCAAACTTCTGAGTATTTGCTCCAGCACGGTTTTGTAGATGCCATTGTGCCCCGCACTCAGTTAAAGAAAACCCTAGCCCAACTCATTCGGCTACACCAATTTCTCCCCCCTGCACCGCCCCCCGTTCCCCTGTCAGAAACGATCGACTCCGAGCGTCCAGTTTCTAGATTGATCCCAAGCAACTAGACAGGGAAGGGAAAGCGACCGCAAGAGTGGGATGATATTGATATTAGAGCGGTTCAATCTCTCTCAATCATCATGGGTTTTGCAGACCTGTCCATTGCCGAAATCGCAGCAGACTATAACCTCCCAGTAGAGGAGGTTTTCAAGCTGTGCGAACAATTGGGAATCGCCTATAAAACCCAACAGAGCCGTCTGGCTCTGGAGGATGCCAAGGCCATCATTTCTAAGATTCTGTCTCAAAAGCAGGGATCGGGCACGGACGGAGGGTAAAATTAATCCCGACCAACTATCCTGAGTCCCAACAGTCGATTTTCCTTTTTGGCAATCGGCTTGCTTCTTTTTGTCCAGATGATTGGTTGAGAAGCCTGCAACTTAGGGGTCGGCTTACTAAGATTGAGTCCAGCTGTGTTGTGGATCAAAAACTCGCACCAAATTTCTTAAGGAGAACCATGCTTAAGCGATACATAAGTCTGGCTTTAGCCACTGTAATTTTCACCTTCGGATTGCTTGTCACTCAGGTAATGGCAGTCGAACTAACTGACGAAGTTCGCACTGTAAAATTAAACGATCGAGGACAGCAGGTGACATTAAACCTAAAACAAGTCGCCGAAGGCAAACGCCTATTTAACTATGCCTGCGCTTCGTGCCATGCTGGGGGCGTTACCAAGACTGATTTCAACGTCGGTCTAGGTCCGGACGATTTGGCTGGGGCAACCCCACCGCGCGACAACATTGCCGCTCTGGTGGATTATATGCATCATCCCACGACCTACGATGGGGAAACTGCAATCTCTGAAGTACACCCCAGCATAGAGAGTTCCGATATTTATACGGTGATGAGAAATCTCACAGATGATGACCTGTTTAAGATCGGCGGTCATATCCTTCTACAGCCGAAAATCCTCGGCGAACAGTGGGGAGGCGGTAAAGCCGTGCGCTAAGTAAAATTATGAGTTATGAATTTTGAATGCATTCATAACTCATAATTTTTACATTTTGTCAATCTGTAACACGGTCAATGCTGCGTCAATTCTTCTCACTTCGCCGTTTATTTTTGATTTTGGGCATCTGCTGGGGCGTCTGGATGGTGAGTTTACCGGCTCAAGCCGCAGCCTCCTACGTTCGGCAGTACCTGCGAGTTACCGAACCAATTTCCCTAGACTTAGATGGGCAAGGTCAGACTCGCCAGTTTTCTGTGGAAGATTTCTCGGCAGGGAAGCAGTTATTTGAACAACACTGTCTAAATTGTCATGTCGGCGGTGCTACCCTGCCAAATCCAGCCGTGTCTTTGTCCCTGAAGGACTTGAATGGTGCCACTCCACCCCGCGACACCATCAACAGCATCGTGGCTTTCCTTCGACAGCCGATGACCTACGACGGGAGCGAAGAAAGCTTTTGGTGTCGTCAAGTACCGGAAAGTTGGATGCCGCGACAGGAGGTGGAAACGATAGCAGCCTTTGTTCTTAGAGCCGCGCAGGTAGCACCGGGATGGGGTACAAATGATTTCTGATCTTCGTGCCGATTCATGATGCATCTGCCAATGCCTCCGATTGATAGAAAGCAAAAATGCTTTAATTTTCTACAGAATGTAAGCGTTAAAGCTAAAATACTACTAAACAAAATTAATTGACAATTTTGGGAGGAAACGATGAGATTGAGAATGGCAATTCCACGAAGCTTAGGTTTACTAATTTGCACAATTCTGCTAGTAGTCTCTAGCTTTGTGTTGTCAGCTTCTCCTGCATCAGCAGAAACCTATACGATTAAAATGGGCACAGATGCCGGGATGTTGAAGTTTGAACCGGCTAAACTCACAATCAAGCCGGGTGACACAGTAAAATTTGTCAATAATAAACTAGCTCCCCATAATGCTGTTTTTGATGACAAGGGAGTGCCAAACGGAGATAAAGCGCTGGCTAAGGATCTGTCTCACACCAAGTTGCTAAACTCTCCAGGAGAATCCTACGAAACGACTTTCCCCGCTGACACACCACCAGGCACCTATACCTACTATTGTCAACCTCACAGAGGCGCTGGGATGGTTGGTAAAATTACCGTCGAGGGTTAATAGAATCGTTCCTTTAGGCTGGCAATTCAATCATAATCACCCTTGAGGTTTAAGATTTCTTCTCCTCTTTGGTGATAGAAAAAGCCTTGAAGAAGCTTAGAATAGTTCTGCAAGGCTTTTTTTTATGACTGTACCTGTTAAGAAGAGGAGAATCAAGTTGAGGAAACTGTTATCGGTTTTACTGTTGACGATTGCGGTGTTGACAGGTGCCTTAACTCGCCCAGCCAATGCAGCTGATACAGTCAGTGGTGCTAAAATTTTCAGCGCTAACTGCGCTGCTTGCCATGTGGGCGGCGGTAACGTGATTATGGCTAATAAAACTTTAAAGAAGGATGCCCTAGACAAGTATGGGATGTACTCGATGGATGCCATTGTCAACCAGGTAATGAATGGTAAAAATGCTATGCCAGCCTTCAAAGGACGTCTGAATAAACAGCAAATTGAGGATGTTGCTGCCTATGTCATGGAAAAGGCTGCACAGGGCTGGTAGTCTGACAATAATTTCTTCATGCACCATGATTAAACCCCTCTAATGTCCCTAGAGGGGTTTATTTATTGCCTCTACCTTCTCACCGAGAGCCTCTCATACTAGATATCTATCCAGAGGTGAAAAGACAGCTAGGAAGAAATTAAGTTATGTTGTTTCCAGCTTTTGCTTGGATAGTTAGGAAAGACGCCTGTGGTTCCTTTACGTGATGATAATCCTACACGCCTCACTCCGTATGTCACTTATGGACTGATTGCTGCGAATATTTTGGCTTTTATATATGAGTTGACTTTGGCTCCACAACAGCTGGAAGGTTTTTTTCGCCTTGCCGCTGTGGTTCCTAGAGAGTTATCTGCTAGCTTTAGTGGCATACCCGTGAATCAGCCGGTACCGGAGTGGCTGACACTGGTGACATCGCAATTCTTGCACGGCGGGTTTTTACACCTTGCCGGTAATATGCTGTTCCTCTGGATTTTTGGCAATAACGTTGAAGACAAGCTGGGTCACGTTAGGTACTTAATTTTTTACCTGACTTGCGGGATTCTAGCGGCTTTAACTCAGTGGTATTTTTCAATGAACTCTGGCATTCCTTCCTTGGGGGCCAGTGGCGCGATCGCGGGTGTCTTAGGAGCCTACATTCTCAGATTCCCTAATATACAAGTGCTAACATTAATTCCTCTGGGTATCTTCTTCACCACGATTCGCGTTCCTGCTGTTTTCTTCCTCGGTTTTTGGTTTGTTCAGCAGGCTTTTTATGGTGTTGCGAGTCTGAATGCGCCTGCGAATATTGGTATGGAGCAAGGTGGAGTTGCCTATTGGGCACACGCTGGTGGCTTTGTTTTCGGGGCAATCTTAGCACCGCTGTTGGGATTGTTTTCTTCCAATTCGGACAATCATCCAGAACAGCAAACTTTTTAGCAAGCGGTTCTTGGCGGAACTGCATATTTTGAAAATCAGGAAAACAGGAAAAGCCGTCACTTCTTCTCCTGTGCTACAACCAAGAATCTAAACTGGTTTTTTTAGACGCTTTACAGCTTGGTTTTTTACGAATGGCTAACTGCTCATTACCTTTCTACAATGGGCGGTTAGCCATTTGTCATTAGCGGTTTCCATCTGGGACGGATATCCAACCCAGATTTGCGATGATTAGCGCTTAATGTACTCATTTGGCACTTTTTCTGACCGAGAAGGGGAAGGTTCTAATTCTTCTTCTTCTTCTTCTTCTATGTCGGCTTCAATGTCCTCATTGTTCGCGCTGGGAACCTGTACTGGCGTGTCTACCGCATTGATGAGCGCTCCCACCAGTGGTAGTTCTGCTTCGGTCAATTGATCGACTGCCTCTACCAAAATACTCTCCTGGGTGAAACCGGGTCGAGTCACCAGCACGATACCATCGGCGTAGGGTTCCAATAGGAGAGCATCGTTGCACCGGCTTAAGGCAGGGGTATCGAGAATCACCAAGTCAAAACGACCTCGCGCATCTTCGATCAGCCGCCTGAGTTCGCTGGATTCTAAAATGGCAGCAGCATTACGTACCGGGCCGGGACTAGGCACCACGTATAGGTTCTCAATATCTGGAACTAAACGGATACACTCACTTAACTGAGTGTAGTACCGTAGGGGTTCTAGACTAGCACCCGGATCGGGAGAGACTTTCAGGAATTTGGACTCAGAAGGCGATCGCAAATCAGTTTCTATCACTAGAGTGCGCTTGCCAGCACAAGCCGATGCGATTCCAAGGTTATAAGCATTGACTGTCTTACCCTCTTGGCTAATCGTGCTGGTCAATAACACAACTTTCAAGGGTTGATCGCTTGCTCGCCGCAGATTGCTGCGGAAGCGTTCGTAATACTCGTGATAAACAGAATCCTGCTGGAGCAGAACTGGCGTTTCGCCCAATTGCGGATCTTGGAGGGCAACGAAAGGCACTTCACCCAGCACCAGCACATCCCGTTGTCGTAGTGCCGCCCGCACTTCCTCGACCGTGTAGAACGTGCCATCCAGCATCGCTAACAGGAAAATCAATCCGCCACCCACTAATACCCCGACCAAAGCTCCCACGGCTACCGTTATCGGTAAGCTTTGACTCTTCTGCTCGCTAGCGGCGACTTGTGGCGGTTGGGCAATGGTGAGACTGCTAACCGTCTCGGCTTCTGCTGCCTTGGCATCTACTAATGCCACCTGCATCTTATCGTACAGACCTTGTTTGAGCTGAACCTGCTGTTGTAGTCGGGCTTGATCCAGCTGTTTATTGGGGATTTTTACATATTCAGCACGGAGTTGCTGCTCGGTTTTGCGACTAGCCTGTAGTTGCTGTTGCAGCGTTTCGCGCTGGGTTTGTAAAGCTACCAGCGTGTTTGCCATACCTTGCCGCGTGGGGTCGAGGCTGCTGTCTCTCCGAATTTGGCTGGGGGGCAAGGGTGCTGCTACACCGCCTCCACCCATCACCTCCGATGCTCGCGACGATAGCAGTTCATTGTAGGCTGTTAACTGTTTTTTCAGCTGAATGATTTGAGGATGCTCCTGCCGCAAATCCCGGCTGAGAATTTGCAGTTGGGTTTCAGTTTGATGGATTTGCGATCGCAAGCTGTTAATAATTGGGTCAGCACTCAAGGCAGAAGACGTGTAAGCTTCAGCCGCCGTCAAACCCAACTTGTTTTGCAGACTGCGAATTTGGGTGTCAATTCCCTCCAAAGTCATCTGAAGCTGACGTTGCTGCTCTTGGCTACCAGAAATTGCACCCAGTGTCCTCCCATCCTGAGCCGCAACCAGTGCAGGTCCCTCCTGGCGGATATACTGCTCTAGTCTCTGTTGCGCCTCTTTAAGTTGCATCTCAGCAGGAGATAACCGGGCACTGATGGAGTCAATAATCGCTCGTAGCCGGGAGCTGTTAATCAAACGGCTCTGTTCCACCATTCCCTGCATTAGCGCTTCCAAGGTAGCACCCGCCCGCTTCGGGTCGCTATCGCTGTAAGAAACTTGAATAACCTTCGGTCCGTCCTCCTCCGGCAGCTTTATTTTCGCATTTTTAGCAATTTGTGCTGTGTCTGCTTTCACGCGCGTTGCTGCTGCTTTGACCACATTCTCTGCTAGCAGCGTATCCTCATTCAGCTCTTGACCCTGCTTTTGAATCGCTTGCGTCGTCGTTGAAAATGGTGCAATCGGCCCGTTATAAGCCAGCACCCCTGTGGCCTTGAAAACAGGAGCTGGTGCTGGTTGTATACCCATGACGGCTGACGCACCGATAATGATAGTAAAACCAGCTAATCCAATCCATTTATGTTGATCTAGGGCGATCAGATAACGCTTAACAATAGGAGGAGTCATGGTCGTTTTTGGGCCTAGGGGCTAATGAGGAAATCAGGAGTAGAAACAAGTAGAAATCAAAAGTTCACGCTAAATATTTTTCTTATTTTGCTGCTTTGGCTTGATATTTTCTAACATTTATTTTCTTAGATATTTTTGGTTTCAGGTAGCATTTATTACCAGCTTCTTTAGTCGGAGTTATTGTTACTATCAGTCGTCGGACCAAACAGATCGGTAGCACTTTCTCTTAGCTGGTCAAAAAATAGCAGGAATCCCAAAATATCCCGGAAAGGTTGAGTAAAAGTACTCAAGGCATAAGTGATTTTACCAACCAAGTTACGGCCCACCACAATGACATCGTTGTTCCTTAGGGGGACATTTTGAGCAATGTTTCCCAGTAGCGCTGCTTTCCCGTCTATTTTCTGAGTCACTGCTTTGCCGCGTTCGGGATCGAATCGAATCAGGGCAATATTTCGCAGGTTAGAATTATCTGGGCTAGGGCCAATCGCGCTTAAAGCATCAACAAATGTACTACCGTTGGGCAAGCTAATACTACCAATTCCCCCACCAGCGTAGCTCAAAACTCGGATGTTGATCTGCTGCTGAGACACAGTAGAACGAGAAACTAGCGAGCGATCGTAGTTTTGCTCCGTGGCAACTTCTAGCTTCGGGATGACTACTGCATCGCCATCTTGTAAGCGTAGATTGGGGAGTGACTGTCCATTTAGCAGCGGCGTAAACAAATCAACCCGTTGCTCAATTGTCGAGCCATCGATCCGGGCGCGACGCACCAAAACCGATCGCAGATCTCCGAGATTAGTGCTGCCACCAGCGATTAGCAATGCCGCAGAAAGTTGAGCGCCAGGAGCCAGGGTGTAAAAACCAGGTCTAACGACTTCGCCGCTGATAGTAACTTGGGCTGGACGTTGACCTGCCAGAGTTACAGTGACGGCGGGATCGATGACAAAGCGGTTTAAGCCCAAACGAATTTTTTCCTGGGCTTCTTCCAGAGTCAGACCTAATACAGGTATTTTCCCTAACAGGGGTGCTGCGATGTTTCCTTCCGCGTCAATGACGCTTTGAAAACTCAAGTCTGGAAAACGCTCAACCAACGCCGAAATCGTATCTCCCGTGCCTAGCAGGTAGCGATTATTAAACTGGGTCGGCTGTCCCTCAAACGGCTGAGGTGATGGATAACCCAGCGGTGGCGGCGGACTGGTGGGATCGATAGGAGCTGCTGGAATCACCACCGGCGATTGTATGTTCTCGTTGGTGTTAGGGAGAGGAGGTGGAGGCGGGAGGGGAGGCGCAACCGAGTTGGGTAAGGTGGGTAAAGCTTGACTCATCCCTCTACCAGCAAAAGTCCCTGAGTGTAGCATCCAGAGTAGGACACTACTCGGCAACGTGTAGACAGTCGTGTGGAGAGTGAAGAGAAAGAAGGCGGCGAAGCGGTGCAACCGGCCTCCAGAAGTGCGAGACATAAGTGTATTCACTAAGACCTTAGGGAACCGATCATCAAATTTATCAGTTATAACTCACTGTGCAACTTTCTTTGCATTCACAACAAAGCGATCGCGTCTTGAAGTTCCTCCCCAGAAATTCATCCCGTGATGTTTTAGACTGGCACGATTGCAAATCCTAAAACCCTTATGGAGCTTTAGGTTCCCTTCCAACATCCTTGGCTCAAGATGCGATAAACTTCTACCCATTAGAAAGCCGTTTGGCTTCTAAACTCCACCGGGTTGCATCAAGGGTGACAATTCTCAAAAAGTTGCACATCTCGAAAAGTTGCACAGATTGCACAGAGTGTAGTTATCAGTAAATTCATTCTTCAAATCCAAGCGAGTCAAGCAAATTTCTCCTCCCACTCTCAACTCATAACTCTTTCATCAAAGCAGCTTGAACCGTTTGACCGAGCGATTTAGCCAGTGGTAGAGCTGTGTCAACCTCAGCCAAAGGCTCCATCGGTATCAAGATACTAACAGCAACCCAAGGCAAGCGGCGACGGTGCAATTGAGCCATTTGATCCGCCCAGAACCAACCACTAGGAGACGGATTGCCTCCTCCAGGCCAAGCGTACCACTGAAGCACGGCGAAGGTCTGCTGCCGAGTCCAACCGCGAAAGAAACGAGCTTTAACATCGGAAGATGTCGGACGTGTAGCAGAAGTTCCAGATTCTGTAGTGTTTTGGGTTCCCGTTTGTGCTTGAGTTTCAACCTTAAACTGCAACCGCTGCTCTTGATCGGTCTGCCACTCTTTAAACCCATTAATATCCATCCACTCAACCTCTGGTTGAGCCTTGCGATCTTCTTGAGGCAAAAGCAGCAAAGTTACCTGGGTTTTTTCATCCTGCTGGAGTTCCTGAATCGACCATTTATGACCGCCAATCGTTACGGTATCCTGTTGTTGAGTCTGCCAGCCGGGAAGCGATAGACCAGCCTGCCGTATATTTTTGAGTTGTTGGAGGTTGGTCACTCGTGGGGGATTTGCCCAAGACCAGCGTCCTGTCAAGTAACTAGGAACTGCGCCAATTGCCATCAGTCCGACAAGAAAACTCAGTAAGACGACTTTAGAAAATTGAAAGCGCTGCAATTTCTTGGGCAGTTTCATGCTTCATCCTTCTGAGGCTCATCTGAAATATATCGATCGATCGCATTGAGTAGAAGCACAATTAACCCCAACATACAGGCAGAATAAACATCACCGCCCCAGCCTTCGTGCAGCCAATCAAAAGTTTTTTCTTGGCCAGTACCATGAAAGAAAGTTAGCAGCGTATTGCGGACGATATTACCAGTAACGCTAATGACTACTGCACCGACGACTAACAAAATCGTCTTCGTACGAGATGCCCAAGCACCCGTCCAGTAAAGCAACATCAAGGTTACATAAAGACTGGTGAATAACATCTTAAGTCCAGCGCAGAAAGGCGCAACTTCTACAATTCGTCCGCCTACGAATAAGTAAATCTGGTTGACAGTAACATTCATCCCGAACTGAGTCAGGATGAAACCAGCTGTTGCAGCAATGAATCGCTGGAGGGGCAAGGTATAGGGAGCTAGTAAGTAAGGAATTTGGGTCGGCGTTGCCAAAAATACGAGTAACAAAGGAAAGCCTTGAAGTTTGAAGCCAGGAACTCCTTTCAGCCACAGACAAAGTCCAGCTAATACAGCAGGAAAGGATAAATTTATCAGGTCAGTAATGCCGCTGAGATAAAATACTCCGCCCAAGGCTAGCAAGGCTGCGCCTAGTGGATGACTTGTATCTGGTAACTGACGCCATTGTTGTCGATTTGACCAGGTTATATAGGCGGCAAAAGGCAACCCAATTAAACCGTGGCTGTAATATTCATGTTCAATACTGATATTTTTGTTCAACCAGCCATCGTACCAGTGCCATAACAGTGGAGCATACAGAATCACCAGCAAAGCAACAATGGTTCCTTCTAGCAAGTAACGCTCAATGGCAATCGGAATCTTTCGCTCAAAATGCATAGTTTGACCTTAATTTTCTAAGCTTTTTTAAAGCTAAGCGCAAAGTTAGAATCATTATTCTTAGCGTTTTTTACATTGAAAATTCATCAGGTTCTCACACACAAGGTTTGCAAAGTATCAATGACCTGATGGACTTGGGTATCGCTTAAGCCTGGATACATCGGTAAGGATAAAATTTCCAGTGCTAGAGCTTCGGCTTGGGGGAAGTCTCCGGCTTGATAGCCGAGATTCTCGAAGGCGGGTTGAAGATGACAGGGAATGGGGTAGTGGATGCCGGTTTGAATACCAACAGCCGCTAGTTTGTCTTGAATCGTCTGCCGGTCGAGGGGACAAGCTTCAGTGACACGAACAACATAAAGGTGATAAATGTGACCGTTGCCACTTTGGTTTTGGATGGGGAAAATTCCAGAGTTTGCCAGCGGCTTCAATAAGGCGTCGTACTGCTGGGCTGCTTGGTTACGTGAGTGGTTCCACTCGGCAAGATGAGGGAGTTTGATGTTGAGGACAGCGGCTTGCAGGGTATCAAGTCGGCTATTGGTACCGGGTTCGGTGTGGTAATACTTACGGGAACACCCGTAATTGCGGAGCGATCGCATTTTCTTCGCTACTGCTTCATCATTGGTGATGACCATGCCTCCATCTCCTATGGCACCCAAATTTTTACTGGGATAAAAGCTAAAAGCTGCTGCTTTACCAATAGAACCGGCACGATAACCTTCTCGCTGTGCTAGGTGAGCCTGAGCCGCGTCTTCAAATACAATCAGGTTGTGGGTGCTGGCAAAGTCCAAAAGTTGACGGGGCGAAACCATTTGCCCATACAGATGCACTGGAACGATCGCTTTGGTTTTGGCTGTGACTGCTTTTTCAGCGGCTGTAAAGTCAATTAGCGCAGTTTGAGGATCGCAATCGACTAAAATCGGTGTGGCACCAGCGTGGACAACGCCGATCAGAGTGGCGATGAAGGTATTGGTGGGTAAAATGACCTCATCCCCAGCACCAATACCACAGGCTTCTAATCCGAGCGCTAGCGCATCTGTTCCCGAAGCGACTCCAATGCCATAAGCCACACCACAGGCACTGGCAAACGCCGCCTCAAAGTCAGCTACAGCCTGACCTAATATAAAATCTCCTCGTTGAATCGTACCCCGCACTGCCTCCTCGATCTGTGTTTGAAGAGGCTGGTGTTGGAGTTGAAGATCCACAAAGGGAATTGCTGTCGTAATATTGTTCATACGGTATGAGAATTAAAGTTACCGATAGTTCCTAGGGTTTTTGAATCGCCAACGAGAATGCCTTTTGAGGTATCAACAGCACTGATTGGAAGAAAAGCTTAGGCCTTTAGAGCGATCGCTTCCATAAAGTTCTCACTGTTGAGCCAGCTAAAGACCAGTTTAAGCGAGACGAATACTCCCTGTATGAAGAGAAAGTAAAGCTTTTATATTGAGAATATTTACAATATAAACGGCAAATTCTCTACACAGAATTTAATCAATTTTTATGTTATAAGTACGTAGTCGGGTTTTCCAAATATAAAAAGGGCTAATCAGGCTATTAGTAAAAAGCTCCATTTGGCAAGCAGCTACAATATCATCTTTCAAGGAAAATTTATACTTGATGAGATGAAATAATATTTTACGTAAATCGTTAACCATATACATAAAAAAAACGGCGGGTCGCTGCCAAGGTTTGAAACTTAGCATCCGAGTCCGATGGCGGCTCAAACCAATGCCGCGACATAATTTGATTAAATAGTCTTTCTCTAAGCGCCAGTGGGGAATTCGATGGTAAATACACATTTCAGGGTTGTACCAAATTTCCCATCCAGCTTGTTGAATATGTAATAGCGCTTCTAAATCTTCTCCTGCCAGCATATTGTCGCCAATTCGCCCGTGAAGAATAAAATTTTTCGGCACGCTTTCCAGCCAGACTTGGCGACGCACAACTAATCCAGCTCCAGGTGGTAGAACCTTTTTGTGGGGTTCGTAGCATAGAGCATTTGTTCCCCTGTCTGCAATAGCGAGCAGACAAGCGATTTCTTCAAAATTTTTGGGAGGAGTCCCTTGCAAGTCACCATAAATGCGGCTCCCATAACCGCCAACTTTCGGATGATTTTGCCCAAATGTGTATGCTGCCGAAACCCACGTAGATGTTGGTAAATTATCGTCATCAAGAAATCCAATCAACTTACCTCTGGCTTCTTGGACTGCACGTTGACGGGAAAAGGCAAGTCCTTGTTGGGGTTCAAAACAATATCTTAAAGGATAAGCGAAAGGCCAGTTTGCTTGGTATTCTCGAACAACTTTGGCGGTGTTGTCTGAGCTGTTATTATCAACAACTAAAACTTCCCAGACAAATTGCTCGGTATGAATTTGCGATCGCAGTCGCTCTAAGACATCAGGTAAACGGTCTTCCCCGTTATAAGTCGGAATGGCTACAGTAAAATCAACAGACATCGGTTTCAGAGCAGTTTTTTCAGATACGCGATCGTAATTAAGCATATGTTACATTCCTAAGCTTAATGATGCTCTTCTATACTCTTAGTATGCCCAGAAGTACTGGTTGAAATCTCAACCCTACGAACATAATTAGAACTGCGCGAATTGCCAACATTATCGAGAAGCTCTGCCCTTTGCAAACAAGATCGAAGATGCAGATGCAAATTTAATTTTTCTGGTTTCAGCACTGCCTAATCTGGAAGATCGTCGTCAGCCGCTGATGACGCGGGGAGATGACTCGGCTGTGGGTAGATGCCGGAGAAAAATCGACATTTGACGATTCAAAGCCAGATTGACGCTCCACGAGCCGCCAGGGACGCTAGGTTTTCTCGTGGCACCCTGAACGTTGGGGTTATGAGACGGGCACGACAAAGTAAGAGTTGCCTCTTATAAAGTTTAACTGCATTGACGGCAGTGAAGTTTCAGACAGCGCTCGCCAACATTGTACGGATATCGCCAGTACCATTCACCACAATCAAAAGGTAGAAATTTAGGGTAAGGTTTATTTTCCTTGAGAGCATGATTTCTGGATGAGGGGATTAGCTGGGATGACAAAAAATTGCGCTTGCTAAATTTTCCAGAAATCCTTGGTATGCCTTATCTAGCGCCCTTCCGGAATATGCGGAACTAATGAGGTGGTGCCGATCGTACCGAGAATTGGCATCTGTGTAGCAATGTTCTAGCAGTGAATCCCATTCGGGTTGGATGCGATCGCTTACCAAAAATCAGCTTTCACCATACCTCATCCAAATCCAACTCAAGTCCAGGTAGCACATCCTCGCCAGATAGAGTTAAAGGAAACTCCAACACCTCTACATCTTGCCCTACACGGTAAATTTCTACCTGTTTCGTCTTGGGATCAATCAGCCATCCTAAGCCAACGCCGTTGGTGATGGCGTTCATAGGCTGCACGGGTGATGCCTGAGTCGGTGAACTCAATTATGAAGATTGCTCAACTTGGCTTTCAGATGGCTGATTGGTGTATGGATGCGATCGCTCTTCACCCTGTTTTTCCAGTCAAAGTGCGATCGCTGTTGAATTTTTGAACCCCGTTGGCGAAGCCTGCGCGAAGCGCTTAGACGCGAAGGACGCAAAGTAAGAAAAGAGAGGCGCTTAAGCGTTTTTAATGACCGAGTAATTTGTCTCGTAGATGCTTAATGCGATCGCGGTATTTTGCAGCCTCTTCAAACTGCAAATTCTTTGCTGCTTCCTTCATTTGCGCTTCCAGTTGGGTAATCAACTCTGGAATATTCTCTAAAGGCAAATCGTCCGCCTGTTCGTAAATTTCTTCCAACTGTTGAGAATTCAGCCGCCGCGAAACATCTAGGTAAGCCAAAATTGAGTTATTGACTTTTTTGATAATCGGCTGGGGTGTAATGTTGTGCATTTTGTTATATGCCATCTGAATCCCCCGCCGCCGGTCGGTTTCGTCAATCGCTTTGATCATGCTATCGGTGAGATTATCAGCATAGAGGATGGCTTGTCCCCGGATGTGACGAGCGGCGCGACCAATGGTTTGAATGAGCGATCGCTCTGCGCGTAAGAAACCCTCTTTATCTGCATCTAAAATCGCCACCAGAGAAACTTCCGGCAAATCCAACCCTTCTCGCAGCAAGTTAACCCCAATTAGCACATCGAAATTGCCCTCACGCAACTCTTGCAAGATTTCAATTCGCTCAATCGAGTTAATCTCTGAGTGCAGATAGCGGACTCGAATTCCTCGTTCTTGTAAATATTCTGTCAAATCCTCCGCCATGCGCTTAGTTAAGGTAGTAACTAGCACCCGTTCTCGCTTGTCAATCCTGTCTTTAATCTCACCTAACAAGTCGTCAATTTGTCCTTCCGTGGGACGTACAAAAATTTCTGGATCGAGTACGCCAGTCGGACGGATCACCTGTTGTACAATTCGCTCCTCTGACTGTTCTATCTCCCAGTTACCGGGAGTTGCAGAAACAAAAATACACTGATTCACCTTCTCCCAGAACTCCTCTGACTTCAGAGGACGGTTATCAGCAGCACTGGGGAGGCGAAAACCATGCTCGATCAGCACTTTTTTTCGTGCTTGGTCGCCATTGTACATCCCCCGAATTTGCGGGACGCTAACGTGAGATTCATCCACCACCAATAGCCAATCTTTAGGAAAATAATCAATCAAGGACTCTGGAGGTTCTCCCGCACGCCGTCCTGCTAGATGTCGGGAGTAGTTCTCAACGCCGTTGCAATATCCGACTTCCCGCAACATTTCCAAATCGTAGCGAGTGCGCTGATCGAGTCGTTGCGCCTCTAGTAATTTCCC
The DNA here is from genome assembly GCF_039961925.1 of Trichocoleus sp. DQ-U1. Taxonomy (NCBI): domain Bacteria; kingdom Bacillati; phylum Cyanobacteriota; class Cyanophyceae; order Leptolyngbyales; family Trichocoleusaceae; genus Trichocoleus; species Trichocoleus sp. DQ-U1. The sequence continues at coordinate 41,544 of NZ_JAMPKB010000028.1, forward strand.
AGCTTTTTCTAATTCTTCCAGCCGATCTTTGAGTTCCTGTTCAATGTCATTACAAGCGGCTTCTAGCCGATCTTCTGGGGTGACAAAGTGACGCGCTGGGTACACATTTACGGCGTCCATACTCTGAAGGATTTCGCCGGTTACGGGGTCAACGTAGCGAATGGCGTCAATTTCATCTCCAAAGAATTCTACGCGAATAATCCGATCTTCGTAAGCCGGGCCAATTTCCAGCACATCGCCCCGAACTCGGAACTTTCCTCGCCCCATTTCTACATCGTTGCGGCTATACTGCACGGAAGCTAAATCTCGCAGCAACTCGCGTTGATTCACTTCTCGCCCCATCTTTAAGGGAATCGCGGCTTTGAGATATTCCGAGGGAATTCCCAAACCATAAATACAGCTAATAGAAGCCACAACAATGACATCGCGCCGCTCAAAAAGCGATCGCGTGGCGGAGTGTCGCAACATATCAATTTCGTCGTTAATTGCAGCACTTTTCTCGATATATGTGTCGGTGACGGGAATATACGCTTCTGGCTGATAGTAGTCGTAGTAACTGACGAAATACTCCACCGCATTTGGGGGAAAGAACTCCCGCAATTCGTTACACAATTGAGCAGCGAGCGTTTTGTTATGCGCCAATACCAGCGTGGGTCTGCCGACGTTCTCAATAACGGCTGCTACTGAGAATGTCTTGCCCGTTCCCGTCGCTCCCAGTAGGGTTTGAAAGCGATCGCCTTTTTTTACGCCTTTCGTGAGTTGCGCGATCGCATTCGGCTGATCGCCCGTCGGTTGAAAGGGAGCTTGCAGACAAAATTGCGTCATACAGTTTTAAGAAGCTTTAAGAAAATTGTTTTTCGTGCCTGGAGCTTGGTCGGCAGATTACCACATCTCTCTTCTCTCTCATCCTAGCCATTTGCCCTCTTCTATGCCTTGCTCATCTAGCGATCGCCAGAAATAAATCCTAACTTGTCACTGCCATGCACGTTCATCGCCAACAGCATAATTATTTTAATAAATATTGACAATTCTTATTTTTTGTATTCAAGCGGTAAAGCGATCGCTGATTCGTTTATCGGCTTCAACATTGCTTGCAAATGAGATTGTGTCATCCAAGTTTTTAGCGATCGCATTTTAGTTGTACTTGGGACTAAATTACTTCTCCCCATTTACTTGATTAGCACTCCCTCTGCAACTTTGGGAAGCCGCTTGTTTCTAGCGCAGGGGCGCTTTTACTGCAAAGGTTCGAGAGAGGTGTTGAAGGGAACTTATGAATGGGATAATAATCCCACGTTTTTAGCCGAGACAAGATTTCCTATTGTAAAAATTAAGAATTTTTTTAAATTATCATCTACCTTTAGCCGTAGGAAATACTCATTCTTTGAGCATAGGTAAAGAGTAATAATAGCGATCCCCATTTTTTCTGTCTGGGGGCAGAAGGCTATGTAAACAAAACTAGATACATTGAATACATAGAAGTAAAAGAAGACTGCGGCAGTAAAGCAAATTTAACGCATCTTCTAACTTATAAAACTGTTTGAAAGATTAGGAGAAAAAAATGAGCGTTGAAGATAGAGCTAAAGCAACCGGCAAAAATATCGAAGGCAAAGCCCAAGAAGCGCTCGGCAATATAACTGGCGATCCAGAAGATAAAGCTGAAGGAAAAGCCAAGCAAGCTGAAGCCCAAGTAAGTCACACCAAAGAAGATGTGAAAGATAAGGCAAAAGATTTGGTTGATAACGCCTAATACTTGACTTTGGAGGTCTAGCTACTGAAAAGATTCATCTAGACCTTCTCCCTTATTTAATGCAGCCAATACCACAGACAGGCAACACCCTGATTCTGTCTTGTAAAGACAAGTTTAATAGGAGACTGAGGTGAATTTTCTTCAGCAATTTCGGAAAACTTTTACGGCTTTAGTCTTGGTTCTGTTCCTCTCTACAGCTACAGCTTGTAGTGGAGCCAGCCAAGCAACTCAACCGAAAGCTCTACCGGGTGCGAGTAGCGGTGCTAACAGCATTGTCGCATATCAACAGTTGGAACGCGGTAGCACTGCCGCCGGTCAAGAATTTGGTAACTGGGTAGTCCAGACAGCGAAAGGATTAGTCAAGGATGCCTACGTCCGTGATAACAACAAATTGGGAGTTGTGATTACGCCCCAAGTCCGTCCTAACGAAGTTAAAAGTTTAGCAAGCTCTTTAGCTCAAGGATTCCACAAGAATTTTCCCAACCAAGATTTAACCATTTTGATGTATGCGCCAGATAAAAAACTGATTTTGACAGCAAAATATGATGAGCAGTCAAAACAGATTCAGTATCAAGGTGCTTAGTTTAACTAAGGGGAAATCGGTGAAAGCTGGGGCAATTCATCTAGCTTTAACTACTTTAGAAGGTGCATTTGTAGAGATGGGGTGAATCCCCTCTCTAACCAGAATTTACGATTTTTTCTTTTAGCTTTTGAATCAGGAGATAAGAAAATGACCAGCAGCGAACAATATAAGCGTCAAATCATGAATGATTTGGCTGGTGGTGACTCCGAAATGATGCAGGATGCTCCAAGCGATCCTAGCAGCGATTATCAAAATTTTGATGACTTTGCTCAACGTTCCTCTAGAGACGAACGCCGTCAACTGTTTGGGAAGTCTCTACATCCAGACAGCATTCCTGTCAGCCAGATGGAACCAGAACTGCAAAAAGCGATCGCGCAAATTCAACCCAGCGAACGGGATGATGTGGCGCGGGAGTTCTTCAAGCGGTTAAAGGAAAGAGGACTCAATGACCGCCAGTTGGAGCAACAATTAAGTCTCTCCACGCATCACCCCAGCCGCATGAGTGCAGATGATGTTAGCAAACTGGCTACCTTTACCTATCACACTCATCCTGACATCTTTCAAGATGTATTAGCTGATAAACCAGCTATCATGAAGTTTCTGAGCAATCCAGTGGTTGCCGCTGTATTTGGCATCATGGCAGCTAAGTGGCTCGGCGGTCGCAGGCACTAGAATCCGTTACTGTTAGACAGCAATAGACAAAAAAAGGCGCTCTAATTTAACTGGAGCGCCTTTTTCGGCTTAAAAACTTAGTACTTTAAGAAATTCAATGTGTTTACTAGATGTTAGTTAGGTGGTGACTAACTGAGATGTTCGGTTTTTTGGGCTGATTTTCATTGAAAAGAGTACTGCCAACATCTCTACAATTTATTTAGCCATAATGCACTTTCCCTTTCATGTCACGCTAAATCAAAACAAACTCTTTTCTGTTTCTTTTACCTGCCTCAATCCCGCCGCCAAATCTTGATAGTGTTGTCCCCACTGCAACTCGCCAGTATCAGCCCATCCGGGCTGAAGGCGACGGAATTAACACAGTTGGAATGACCACTGAGAGTGCAGATTTCTTCGCCCGTACCCGAATGCCAAAGTTTGATAGTCTTGTCTTCACTGCCACTAGCAAGTAGCTGCCCATCCGGGCTAAAGGCGACGGAATTAACACAGTTGGAATGACCACTGAGAGTGCAGATTTCTTCGCCCGTACCCGGATGCCACAGTTTGATAGTGTCCCAACTGCCACTAGCGAGTAGCTGCCCATCCGGGCTAAAGGCGAAGGAGTAAACATAATCGGAATGACCACTGAGAGTGCGGATTTCTTCGCCCGTACCCGGATGCCAAAGTTTGATAGTCTTGTCATCACTGCCACTAGCGAGTAGCTGCCCATCTGGGCTAAAGGCGAAGGAATTAACACAGTTGGAATGACCACTAAGAGTGCGGATTTCTTCCCCTGTACCCGGATGCCACAGTTTGATAGTCGTGTCCCCCCGGCCACTACTAGCAAGTATCTGCCCGTCCGGGCTAAAGGCGACGGAAGAAACATAATTGGAATGACCAGTGAGGAGAGTGCGGATTTCTTCCCCTGTACCCGGATGCCACAGTTTGATAGTCTTGTCATCACTGCCACTAGCGAGTAGCTGCCCATCCGGGCTAAAGGCGAAGGAAGAAACCGAGCCAGAATGACCACTGAGAGTGCAGATTTCTTCGCCCGTACCCGGATGCCACAGTTTGATAGTCTCGTCATCACTGCCACTAGCGAGTAGCTGCCCATCTGGGCTAAAGGCGAAGGAATTAACACAGTTGGAAGCACCAGTGAGAGTGCGGATTTCTTCCCCTGTACCCGGATGCCACAGTTTGATAGTCATGTAACCACCACTAGCGAGTAGCTGCCCATCTGGGCTAAAGGCGAAGGAGTAAACATAATCGGAATGACTGAGCATCTGTACGCATCGCCAAGATTGATGCGGCTCCAGCCCTTTGTCTAACTTGGCAGGCTCCAGCCCTTTGTCTAACTTGGCAATTAGTTCATCAAGTTTGTTATTTACTTCCGTTACTGTGGTATGCAGATCGCCGACCTCGCGGATGATATTTTTTTCCATATTATCCAGCCGACTCTCAAGCCTATCAGCCCAATCACCCATTTCGTCACGGGCTGCACCTAGAATGTTGATTTCCATCTCACCCAACCGACTCTCAAGCGCATCAGCCACATGAGCCATTTTGGTGTGGAACTCCTTGATGTCGGAACTGTCCCTTTTTACAGAAACTACAAAGCTTTGGGGATTACTAATCTGTTCTGTAAGGTTCTCGACCGCAGCTTTTAAATCCGGTAATTCGTCTTTACTGTGTGACATTAGCTTCACCTGAAATTACGAGCGGCGGGGATTGATTGTCATCATCCCTGTCTTAACTTACAAGATACCTTTTGGCATACAGGGGGAGGATGCGATCGCCTTGTGCATCTAACAACAAAAAAGCCCGCGATCGCAGGCTTTTTTCATTTAGTAGAGATGCGATTCATCGCGTCTCTACAGGCAAATTATTAAATTCTTTCTACACAGTCGCTAATTCTGGTGAAGGACGCTTACTATTGCGAATCCCTTCAATTGCCTGTGCATAATCCTTCGCCTTAAACACAGCAGAACCAGCAACAATTGCATTCGCTCCCGCTTCCAAAACCTGCCAGGTATTATCTACTTTGAGTCCGCCATCCACTTCAATCCAGGGATCTAAACCGCGTTCATCGCACATTTGACGCAACTTCCGGATTTTCGGCACCATCTCTGGGATAAAACTTTGACCACCGAAACCGGGGTTAACGCTCATAATTAATACCAGATCGCAAATCTCCAGCACATACTCAATCAAATCCAAAGGAGTAGAAGGATTGAGAACGACACCCGCCTTTTTACCCAGTTCCTTGATTTGTCCTAAAGTCCGGTGCAGATGCGGTGAAGCGTTGTGTTCTGCATGAACGTAGATATGATCTGCCCCCGCCTTCGCAAAATCTGCCACATACTTTTCTGGTTCCACAATCATCAAGTGGACATCCAACGGCTTTTGGGTAACAGGACGAATCGCTTCTACAATCAGCGGGCCAATTGTGATATTCGGAACAAAGCGACCATCCATCACATCAACGTGAATCCAATCTGCACCGGCAGCATCTACCGCCTGAATTTCCTCTCCCAATCGACTGAAGTCAGCTGATAGGATTGATGGAGCGATAACAATCGGCTTCTGGGATGGCGTTTGGGTCATGGTTATTTATACTCTCTTGCGTCCTCGTCTGGTATTCAGTTTAACAAAAGACGTGGCAAGCCTTAAAAAAGTATGAAGTATGAACGATGAAGTGTGAATTTAACCTTCAATCTCTAACCTTCAACCTTGAAACTAAGATTTTCAACCTTCAACCTTCAACCTTCAAAACTTCAGTGGAGAAGCTTGCGTGGCTCACCAGCAGATTTTTAAAAAACTAACATGGCTTGTTTGGGGGCTGGGAATTACCGCCTTAACCGCTCCTTCCTCTCTGGCTAACGAAACCTCATCACTGGGAGAAGCGGGCATTGATGCCCAAAGGCTACACGCTGCTCCTTATAACTTATTGGGTCGTAAGATTGCTATCGGTCAAGTGGAGATTGGAAGACCGGGACAATTTGGTTTGGATAAAGCGGTTTCCCGGAATCGAGCCTTCTCCTTGATCCGAGTCTTTTATCGAGATGCCCCAGCCAAAGCTGATAGTAATGTTGATGGGCACGCAGCAATGGTAGCAAGCGTGATGATTAGCTCGGATAAAGGTTTCCCCGGAGTGGCACCGCAGGCACGACTTTATGCTTCAGCGGTTGGCGCACCGCAAAAAACAGGTCAACCGGAAGAGTGCTTATCCACGCAGTATGTGGCAATGCAAAATGGGGGCGATGTTCGGGCAATTAACTTTAGTTTTGGAGAGTCTCTGGAGCGAGATTCTCGACCGAACCCGATTCTGGATGGCAACGCTCTACTAACCCAGTGTATTGACTGGTCTGCTCGCGTCCACGACTCGCTTTATGTAGTAGCGGGGAATCAAGGGACTGGCGGGATTCCGATTCCCACCGATAACTATAATGGCGTCAATGTTGCTTATACAACGCGCCGCGAGGGAATTTTTACGAAAGTAGATTTTGCCAACTTGAGCGCTGCGCCTATCGGGATTGCGAAGCGTCTGCTTGACCGGGAAATTAATGTTGGCCCGCGTCGCTCGATTAGTTTAGTAGCACCCGGTAGCCAGATCGAGGTATTAGATATTAAGGGTAAGGAAAGTCGGGTTACGGGAACGAGTTTTGCGGCTCCCCATGTCACTGCATCTGTCGCGTTATTACAAGAATATAGCGATCGCCAACTGCGAACACAACAGCCCAACTGGACGCCAGACGCCCGTCGTCATGAAGTTATGAAAGCTGTGCTGCTGAACTCCGCAGAAAAAATCAAAGACACTGGCGATGGACTGCGCCAAGCGATGAGTCGCACAATTTTGACCAAAGATAACCGCGACTGGTTAGCCTCCGATGCTTACAAAGACCGAAAAATCCCATTAGACTTCCAAATGGGTACCGGACAAATGAATACTTTTCGGGCTTACCAGCAATTTAGTCCCGGTCAGTGGAATTCTGAAAAGCCGGTGCCGTTGGTCGGTTGGGATTACCGCACAGTGAAGGAGTCTGCATTTCAGGATTATGTCTTGAACCAACCATTGCAGCAAGGGAGTTTTGCCTCGATTACGCTCGCCTGGGATAGGCGCGTGGAGTTACAAGATCAAAATAACAACAAGCAGTTTGATGTCGGGGAAAGTTTTAGCGATCGCGGCTTAAACAATCTCGATATCTACCTGATGCGAGCCGAAGATAATGATATCAGCAAGAGTATCTGGTCTTCGGAAAGCGATGTTGATAGTGTAGAACACATTTTTCAGGAAATTCCTGCCACGGGTCGCTACAAAATTCGCGTCCATTATCGTCAGAAATTCAATGAAAATACTCAAGCCTATGCCTTAGCTTGGTGGACAGTACCCGCGAAAGAGCTACTCAAACAGAAAAATTAAACAGAGAATCGCTATTTGAGATTGAAGAATAGGGGCCTGTACTGAACAAGATATCGCCCCTTCTATAGACACGCCCCTTAAACCTTCTTCGCTCCGGTTCAGTTGCCAAAACCGTAACCACTGGAACGTCCCTAGCTGTTAGCCGTCATTCTAGAAAAGGAATGTTACGGCAATATAAACAGCTATATGAAGCGACCAATGTTCAGTTTAATGGTAGAGATCGCATCAGTCAGTATCATCCTATTCGGTTTACTGGGATGGTCGATGGTCAAAAATCCGCAGGCTGCAATGGGCGAACCCAGGCAGCCTGGAACCTCTCCTACCATCAGTCAGCGCCAGAAGAAAACCGTGGATTCGAGACTGGTTGCGGCGAATACAAAATTTGGGTTCAAACTATTCCAGGAAATTTTAAAAAAGGACAGCGGCAAGAATATTTTTGTCTCGCCTTCTAGTGTAGCGATCGCGCTCTCGATGACCTACAACGGTGCTAGCGGCGATACTCAACAAGCAATGGCAAAAACCTTGGAATTGCAAGGATTAAGCCTACAAGAAGTCAATCAATCCAATGACGCCTTGAAAGCGCTCTTAGAAAATCCAGACCCCCAAGTGCAGCTCACCATTGCCAACTCTCTTTGGGCAAAGAAAGGCGTCTCTTTTAACCCAGATTTTCTTCAAAAAAATCGCCAATTTTATCAGGCGCAAATTGCAGAACTAGACTTTAGAAAACCCAGCGCTATATCTGACATTAATAACTGGGTAAAACAAAATACTCGCGGTAAAATCAATTCAATCGTCAACGAAATTCCACCCGATCAAGTGTTATTTTTGATCAACGCTCTTTACTTCAAAGGGACTTGGACAAAGAAATTTGACCAGAAGCAAACAACAACTGAACCGTTCTACCTTTCCGATGGAACTCAGAAACAACACCCAATGATGTCTCAAAGGGATAAATATAAATACTACGAAAACGACCAGTTTCAAGCCATTAGTCTACCCTACGGAAAAGGAAAACTTAGCTTATATGTTTTTCTGCCAAAAGAAAATTTTAAACTTACAAATTTTTACCAGCAGCTAAATACTGAAAACTGGGAGGAATGGATGACTCAATTCAAAACAAAACCGGGATTCATCCAGATGCCTCGCTTCAAAATGGACTACGACATAGAACTCAACGACGCTCTCAAAGCGCTGGGTATGGAAGTAGCTTTCGACTCAAATGCTAATTTTACTCAGATGAGTTCTATCCCACTCCAGCTCAATCAAGTCAAGCACAAAACCTTTGTGGAAGTGAACGAAGCAGGAACCGAAGCAGCCGCAGTCACTGCCGTCGGAGTAATGACAACATCTGCACCGATGCCAGAGGAACCCTTCGAGATGATTGTTAACCGCCCGTTTTTCGCTTGTATTCGAGATAATCAAACTGGAACCGTTCTATTTATGGGGTCTATTGTGGAACCAAAATGAAAGACCTTGACCCGTTTGAAAATCAAGACATCAAGAGGGACGGGTTGGAAACCCCACTTTACCAGCTGTTTATCTATTTGATTCCTGTAGTTGGCTTTTTCCCAGCCCTCTGGACGCTGTACCGACGTGATAGCAACCGGCAACAACAAACCGTGAGTAGGCTGTCAGTGACGCTGGCTCTCGGTTGGCTGTTGGCATACGGTTTATTGGGGGCTGGAGTTGCACAAGCTTCAGAAACTTTAACCCTGCGTTTGTTATTTATCAATGGTCTATTGACATCGGGTTATTTTTTGGTCAGCTTATGGTTGATGGTGCGTCTGTGGCAACGGAAGTCTGTACGTATTCCGGGTGTTAGCGGGCTTGCGGAGGGAGTCGTTCGCAAACACTTGTCCTAAACGAGCGTGTATTGGTTCACCTCAGCTTGGGACGAGGCAAGAGAGGTTGTAGGCGCACAGTATTTTTTCAAAGAAAGCAACCGGAGTTACGAGTGCAACCCATTTGTATCCGGATGCTTTCCTTGAACAAAAGTAAGGAATGGGGAAGGTCGAATGAAGATTTGGCCTATGCACTTGATAGCTGGTTCTCCCTCTAGCCTACGCATCTCTATCGAAATGAGGTTAAACTCTTGCCAGTGTTTGCCTGATTTTGCAGTAAATCGGTAGAAAAACTGCTATGAGTGTTCTAGTGCAATCCTTCTTAAGGACGGATTTTGTTAGAAATAAACGTCCCAGCTCCAGATTGCCAGATTCCGCGCCCCTACCTTGAACACAAATTCGTGTTATCTTTTTTGCGTGTGTGAGGAAGCCAGTGTCAGCCCGAAAAATTCCTGAAAAACGCCCGTGGGGGCAAACATCCAATCAACCCATCAAGAAAAGGCCTGTTCAAAAACGAAACCAGGTGAACTGGCTTTGGCTTGGGTTGGGCTTGACTGGGGTGGCAATGCTGTCAGCAACTGCGGGAGCTTTGTTAGCCGTGTCTTTTTCCAGTACGCCTTTGCTGCAAAGCCAGCTAAGTCCGGAAGAAGCTGCGGTGTTTGATGGCGATCGCATTTCCCGCACCAGTATGCGATTGCCAGAACTGACCCGCCCGGTAAATATCTTAGTCATGGGAATCAAGGTCATCTCCTCCGACCTGGATAACCCTCCTCCTGAAACGAAAAATCTGGGATACCACGCCCTGGTAAACTCCTTCGAGGGTCTATCAGATACCATGCTCTTGCTGCGGTTTGACCCGGAGGCGCAAAAAATCGCGGCTTTATCAATCCCACGGGATACCCGCACCTTTGTGGAGGGCGTCGGCGTTACCAAGATTAATGCAGCGAATCTTGAGGGGGGACCAGCCCTCAGTGCTAAGGCAACCAGCGAACTCCTCAGCGGCGTGGGAATCGATCGCTACATCCGAATAAACGTTCAGGGGGTAGAAAAGCTGGTGGATGCCTTGGGTGGCGTTACCGTCTATGTCCCCAGGGATATGAAATATCGAGATGATAGCCAGCACCTGTACATCAACCTGAAAGCAGGAAAACAACATCTCAATGGCAATCAAGTGCTGCAATTGCTGCGCTTCCGCTATGACAAGTATGGCGACATCGGTCGGATTCAGCGGCAGCAAATGGTAATGCGGGCACTGATGGAACAAGCACTGAATCCAACCACTTTAGCGAGAATGCCGAAGATTCTTTCGGTTATTCAGTCGCATATTGACACCAACTTGACGGTTGAGGAGTTATTGGCCCTGGTTGGCTATGGTGTTAAGACCGACCGTTCCCAAGTGCAAATGTTAATGGTACCGGGTGACTTTAGTGGCAGTGGGCATCATGAGGTGAGTTACTGGGTGCCAAATCGCCGCCGCATCCAGACGATGATGGCGCAGCATTTTGACCAGGGATTGGACGGTGGTGAAGCAACTGACCCAGCCTATATCCGGGTAGCGATTCAAGATAGTACAGGTGATATGAAGGCTGTCCAATCTTTAATCAACACGCTAAGGAATGCTGGCTACCGAAACGTCTACGTTGACGACCCGTGGCCCGAACCGTTGCGGGTAACGCACGTAGTGGCTCAACAGGGAGATGGAAATAGTGCCAAAGCCATCTACCGTTCGCTGGGATTCGGGGAAGTGCGTGTTGAAAGTACGGGCAATCTGGTTTCGGATGTGACGATTCAGCTGGGTCAAGACTGGCTTAAGCGGAGTGCTAACCGGGACTCATTTTAAATGAAGCATTTAGCAGTTCTCAGTTGAGTGCAATATACACACTCGGAACCTCACCCCCAACCCCTCTCCGTGAACGGAGAGGGGGAATATTGAACCCAGAGAGGCTTCCGGGGAGGGACAGAGGAGGGGTTAAACCGTACTGCATCCAATAGAGAATTGCTATAGATGCCCCAATTCCACCAATCTAAGGATTTTCAGCTAAAACTTGATTGTCCGAGTACAGCTGCAATATCCAATCCTGCAAAATTGGGTTAACTAACTCAGGCGCTTCATCCTGGGGACAATGCCCGACACCTTCGATGGGAATAAACTTCTCAATTTTGGGGTAATTGGCAAACTCTCGCCCCAGTTCTATCGGTTCCCAAGGATCTTCCGTTCCCCAGAGAATGATGGTCGGGCAGGGCAAAAGGGGCAGCAGGTCTTCCGGCAGCGGCCCTTGAGAATAGCGTGTAAAGGCTACAAAAACGTCCACAGCCCCCTCATCAAACGCGGGTGCCATGAGCATATCCACCAGTTCGTCTGTCACCGCTTCCGGATGCTTGTAGGCTTGCAGGAGAACCTTCCTTACCACCTTCGGCTTGGCAAGTTGGCTAAAGAAGAATTTGCCAATCCACTTAACTGCCAGCAGTCGTTGAACGATAGGTGCCCCAAAGCTGCGATACCAGGGCAACTGGGCGCGTTTGCGGTCGTGCAGCAGCCGCAGAGAACAGTTAATGAGGGCAGTTCCCAAGACAATATCTGGATGATCTACTGCTGCTTGCATTGCCACAATACAGCCGATGGAATTTCCGACTAAAAAAACGGAACCGCCCACCACCTCGCGGCAAAAATCAGCGAGTTGCTGTCCCCAAGTTTCAAAGGTGTAGGAAATCTTGCCCCCTGGCGTGGGTTTCGCGGAACCACCAAAGCCAATTAAGTCAATGGCATAGACACGGCAATTTTGAGCCAGAACTGGAATGTTTTTGCGCCAGTGTCCCCAAGATGCCCCAAATCCATGTACCAGCACAACCGCTGGCCCTTGAGTTCCCTGAGTCTGGTAGCAGATGGGAAAACCTTGCCAAGTCCAAGTTTTCGTGACGATATGGGCAGCCGTAGGTGCAGTTGGAGTGGTGGAGGAAGATGGAGTCATGGGATAAATAGCGATCGCATCTCTTTGATTTCTATCCCGTCGCACCTTGAATGCGCTCTCAACGCCACGGGTAGACTTAGCTTTCCTAATTTTACAATTCTTCAACTCTGGAAAACACTAATTCCAATAATTTTGAGCAACTGAATCGAAAATCCCGTAAAAACTCTGATGCCAAGTGTAGATAAGCCTGGTACACAGGTGAAGACTCTCACAAGAAGCGGAAAGTGACACGGAGAATTCCAATTTTCAATTTCCAATTTCAAAACCTTAGTTTTTCATCTGTGCGTAGCACTCAAAGCGGGGAGTATGTCAGTATCTAGATTGGTGACTCCCTCATGAAATTTAGTTGGTGATGACTACGGTGCAAACTCCTACTTCTGTTCTGCCATTCCTTGGTCCTGATTTAGCTTCTACCTACGATGCCGCGCGAGTGGTGATTTTGCCGATTCCTTATGAGGCGACGACAACGTATCGAAATGGCTGCGAAAATGGGCCAGATGCGATTCTAGAAGCCTCTGGGCAGGTGGAATATTATGATGAGGAGCTAGATTGGGAAACTGGCAAAGACATTGGAATTTATACAGCTGAATCGATTGCAGACACCCGCAACGGTCGTTCAGTTTCATCCGAGGAAATGCTGCAAGTTACCCGCGAAACGGTATCTCAGATGATAGCTGACGGCAAGTTTGTGATTGGTCTGGGTGGCGAACACAGCATTACAACTGGTCTTGTAGAGGCATACCAAAAAGCCTACCCCGATGAACCCTTTACGGTCGTGCAAATAGATGCTCACGGCGATTTGCGCTATGAGTACGAAGGCTCGATTCACAACCATGCTTGCGTGATGCGGCGGATTGTGGAAATGGGATTGCCAACTGTACAAATCGGCATCCGCGCCATTTGCAAAGAAGAAGCTGACTTGATCAAAGAGAAGAATTTGACGGTGTTCCGGGCGAGAGAAATTGCGACGCAACCGGATTGGATGGAAAGGGCGATCGCAAGTATCCCCACCAGACGCGTTTTCCTCACCATTGACCTCGACGGGATTGACCCCACCCTGATACCTGGTGTCGGCACCCCAGAACCCGGTGGATTAAATTGGTACTCCCTACTCTCTTTTTTGCGGCAAGTGTTTCAAAATCACGAAGTGATTGGTTGTGATGTTATGGAATTGGCACCGATTGTAGATTCCGTAGTATCAGAATTTACTGCTGCAAAATTAGTCTACAAACTAATCGGTTATCAGGCGTTCCCCCAAGGCAAATAGAAACCGTAATTGCTTTGTTCTTTACGACTGTAGCCCCCTCGTACTTTGTTGTAATTACCCAGGGATAAGTAAATGAGTGTAATGGAAAAGACCGGCACTCCTATTGGTAGTTATGCTCCAGATTTTGAATTACCGGGAATCGATAATCAAGTCCACCACCTGGCTCGGTATTTAGAAAAGTATCGAGCTGTGGGCGTGGTTTTTATGTGCAATCATTGCCCATACGTGCAGTCCTATATGGGTCGGCTAATCCAGATTCAAAGCGAGTTCCAAAGCCAGGGATTTACCCTGATTGGCATCAACGCCAATGATGCGGTTCAGTCGCCTGAAGACAGCTTCGAGAATATGCAAAATTTGGTAGCAACTCACGGTCTAAATTTTCCTTATCTGAGAGATACCACACAGGATGTCGCTCGTTGCTTTGGGGGACAGACAACGCCAGAGGTTTTCTTATTAGATAATTCTGGGATACTCCGCTACAGGGGACGGATTGATGATAATTCCCAAGATCCAGCAGCGGTGAAGGTGCATTATTTACGGGATGCGATCGCTTCTTTACTGCAAGGAAAAACGGCGATTACAACCGCCTCAACTGAGGCGGTAGGCACCCCGATAAACTGGCGTCCTTAACACGTAGTCTCAAGGCTCTCCACACTTTAGTAACTGAATTTGCGGATAATATCACAAAACTTACTCCTCTACTGTTATCTTATGGTGGAGGTATTTTGAGTGAGACAATAGTCTGGGCATGGGGATAACTTATCGGCGGGTTTTACTAAAGCTGAGCGGTGAAGCTTTAATGGGCAACCTGGGCTATGGAATCGATCCAATGGTGGTTCAGGAAATCGCGCAGGAAGTCGCAGATGTCGTGGCAAGTGGCATTCAGATGGCAATTGTCGTCGGTGGCGGCAATATCTTTCGCGGTGTCAAGGCAGCTTCGGCTGGGATGGATCGGGCGACAGCCGACTACATCGGGATGATTGCAACGGTGATGAATGCGATGACCTTGCAAGACTCCTTGGAGCAAATCGGAGTACCGACACGAGTCCAAACAGCGATCGCCATGCAGGAAGTAGCGGAGCCTTACATCCGGCGTCGCGCCATTCGCCACTTAGAAAAAGGACGGGTCGTAATTTTTGGGGCTGGATCGGGAAACCCCTTCTTCACCACTGATACGACCGCTGCCTTGCGAGCGGCGGAAATTGATGCGAATGTAATTTTTAAAGCAACCAAAGTAGACGGGATCTATGATTCAGATCCCCATCTCAACCCAGGGGCGCGTCGCTATCAGAGCCTGACCTACGGACACGTCCTCACTCACGATCTGCGGGTGATGGATAGTACCGCGATCGCCCTGTGCAAAGACAACAACATCCCCATCGTTGTGTTCGACCTCTCGGTGCGGGGCAATATCCACCGCGCCGTTACGGGAGAAGCGGTGGGAACAATTGTAGGAGGATCTTGTGAAATTAGCTGATGTTGAAAATCATATGCAAAAGACAATTGAGGCAACTCAACGGTCTTTTAATACGATTCGGACGGGACGGGCAAACGCCTCTCTCCTCGACCGGGTGTCGGTGGAATACTATGGTTCCCCAACCCCTCTAAAATCTCTGGCAAGTATTAATACACCAGATTCTAGTACGATTACCATTCAGCCGTTTGACCGCGGCAGCATGAATCTGATCGAAAAAGCGATTTCTTTATCAGATGTCGGTTTAACTCCGAGCAATGATGGCTCAGTCATTCGATTGAATATTCCACCCCTAACGACCGAGCGTCGTAAAGAACTGGCAAAAATCGCTGCCAAGTATGCTGAAGAAGGAAGAGTTTCTGTTCGCAATATCCGCCGCGACGCCGTAGACTCAATTCGCAAGCAAGAAAAAAATAGTGAAATCTCTGAGGATGAAGCGCGAGACTTGCAGGAAAAAATTCAAAAGCTAACTGACAAGTACGTTGCCAAGGTTGATGAGCTGTTAGCCGAGAAAGAAAAAGATATCACGACCGTTTAAAGTCATTAGTCACTCGTCATGGGTCGCTCGTCAAAAGCGATCGCGCTAGAGCTAAGGACTCAGGACAAAAGGCTAAAAACGGATACTAGGCAGGTTGAAGCGCTTGTCCATCTAAAGCAGGGCGAACCAGGAAAGCAACGTGCATAGGATAGCCCTGGGAGTAGATCGCATCGATGTACCGCAGGGCTGTTTCTCGATTTTTGCAGGTGCGTAAAACTTTCTCGTTGCCGTTGGCGTATTGGATGCGTAATTCCCAGAACATCGCTTTTCCCCTTATGAAAATAGTAGAAACACCAAATAGTCGGTCAGCGACTTTATAAAACTTTCATGAACCTATCCTATAAGCTTTATATAAACTTTGCACTCAGTAAAATTGATGAATTGAATAAATATCGCGATCGCACTCTCTAGTTGTCTGGAAGAAAAAGCTGAACGACTACGTACTGGAAAACACGGTTTGTCTTCTAGAAGTCAAGAGAAAATCTAAATCAAGGCGAATAATATTTATCTTAAAAATCCTGAAAGCCTGAAATTGTATACGTTTTACCGAGATAAGCATAATTACGCAAATAGCTAGCTGGTAGGGAAAGCAATTAAGCTTAATTACCAGTGAGTGTCAAGCGTGAGGATGTAAATTCTTCGCTTAACAAGCTTAAATTGCAAGTGTGTTCAGAAGCAAAAATTAACACGATGTTTGACTGCATTATTGTCGGTGCTGGCCCAGCAGGTGGAACCGCAGCTTATCATCTAGCTAAGGGAGGACGTTCGGTTTTAGTCTTAGAAAAAGACGCAATGCCGCGTTACAAACCGTGTGGGGGTGGAGTATCACCAGCGATACAAGAGTGGTTTGATTTTGATTTTTCTCCAGCGATTTCCTTAAAACTCAAATCACTCCGCTACACCTGGAAAATGGGCGATCCGGTGGAAGTAGGGCTGGAAACAGGACAACCGATTTGGATGGTAAGGCGAGACGTTTTCGACAACTTCTTGATGCAGCAGGCGCAGCAACAAGGCGCAGAACTGCGAGACAAAACTGAAGTAACGGGGATTGAGTTTAAGAGCGATCGCTGGCAAGTCAACACCGCCAATGGACCCGTTGAAGGTCGCTATCTGATTGCCGCAGACGGAGCCAAAGGGCCAATGGCTAAGTGGTTAGACTTTAAAGAGCGCAAACGGCGTCTGGCTGGAGCCTTAGAAGCAGAAATACCCGCCCAAAATACCAACCAACAAAAGATTCATTTTGAATTTGGGATGGTCAAAAATGGCTATATTTGGAACTTTCCTAAAGCAGACGGATATTCTATCGGCGTTGGCACGTTCATCGGCGGTGAACCCCAAGACTTTAAGAAAATTTTGGCTGAGTACGCCAAATCTTTCGGCGTAGAGGTCAATCAGAGCAAGCAATATGGTCATCCCCTTTCTCTATGGGATGGCAATCAAAGGCTGCATACGCAAAATGCAGTTTTAGCCGGAGAAGCCGCCTGTGTCGTCGATCCGTTTACTGCTGAGGGAATTCGTCCCTCAATGTTTAGCGGCTTGAAGGCAGCGGAAGCGATTGACAAATCACTCTCCGGGGATGGCAATGCTCTGGAAAGATATACCAGCACGATCGCCGAAGAATGGGGATCGGATATGCAGTGGGCACAACGCTTAGCAGGAGTGTTTTACAGAGTTCCTGGGATTGCTTATCGAGTCGGTGTTAAGCGCCCTGGTGCCACTGAGCGCATGGGCAAGATTCTGTGCGGAGATAGTCGTTACTCTGAAGTGGCAGACAGTGCTATTAAGCGCCTCAGTAAGAGCATGATACCGGGAATGGGTGGGTAAAACGATTGAGCATTTAGTTAGTAAGGGTTGACTTCTTTCGGGTGGGCAAAAGCCCACCCAGATAAGATTTGGTAGGTATTCCTTACTCTACAAAATTAAATTTTTGAGAGTGCAACCCCCTTTTAAATCGTCAGTGGTGCAATTTCCTCATGTGTTATATTGGGGCTTTCATCCAGAAACTTGCTAGGTTATGTCTTCTAGGACTGCAAAGTTATCCAGGTTCGGGCTGATGATTTTAGCAGCGGGATGCTTAAGCTTCCTGACGCTAGGTTGTCAAAAATCAGAGGCTGACGCTAAAAAGTATGTTGACTCAGGGAATACTCTAGCTCAACAAGGCAAATTAAACGAAGCGATCGCTGACTACAACAAAGCCGTTGAGATTAATCCCAAGGATGCAGAAAGCTACAATAAGTTAGGAACTATTCTGGTCAACCAAAAGAAATTTCCTGAAGCCAGTGATGCTTTTCAAAAGGCAATTGCAAATAGTCCTAAAAATATAGAGCTATATCATAAATTAGGATTTGTTCAGGTTCAAGAAAAGAAACTGGAAGAAGCATCTGCTACTTTTAAAAAGGCAATTGAAATTGATCCGAAAAATGCCAAATCCTATAATGACTTAGGATTTATTCAGGTCAATCAAGGCAAATTACCTGAAGCGGCTGCCAACTTCAAAAAGTCAATTGAAATTGACCCGAAAAACGCCAGATCTTACAATGATTTGGGAGTTGCTTTAGGTGCCCAAGGTGACAGTAAATTACCCGAAGCGACTGAGGCTTTCAAGAAGGCAATTGAAATTGACCCGAAAAGTGCAGATGCACACTATTTCTTAGGGGTTGCCTTGGTCAAACAAGGAAAGTTAAATGAGGGAGTAGCAGCTCTCAAAAAGACCACCGAAATTGCTCCGAAAGCAGCACCTGCTTACTTTGGTCTAGGGGTAGCTCTAAATCAACAAGGTAAGAAGTCTGAGTCAATCGAAGCGATGAAAAAAGCCAGAGACTTGTTTAAAGAGCAAGGTCAAACTCAGCAAGCTGACCAGATCGATCAGGGATTAAAGGCTTTAGGGAAACAGTAACCAATTTTAACACTCCCGTTCCCTGAAAAGAGGATAGGGTTTTTACTCCCAGGAGTAGGGGCACGATTGTTGATTTAAAAAGTAGGGGCACGGCAATGCTGTGCCCCTATAATGGTTGAGCGATAAGGTTTTCTGAAAGTTCTGTAACCAGGCAACTAGTCCCAGGGAAACACTGAATACGGTTTGGTTAGGGCGAAAAATACCAAAGTTCGCATTTGTTGGATTTCGTTTCTCCATCCAACAAACAATAATTTTCACCGAACCATATTGGGGAGACAGACCCAAAGCTGGGTTGGGATGTTGGCAACAGGTGCTTACCATCCTCAACTTTGATAATGCTGAATACTCGAGCGGCTGAAAGTCGCCTACTCGACTGCATCCCTTGCAGCAACAAGCATGGTAGAACTGGGACAAGCACTTTTATAGTTTCGACATGACGATTTACTTTTATAAATTTGAAGATCCCTACGGATGTTTTTCCAACTTTTCTCCTCATAACATTTATCTGCTGGGTCAAGATTGGATGACGGTGGAGCATTATTATCAAGCGCAAAAATTTGTTGGCACCGAGGATGAAGCGTTAATCCCAGCGATCGCTAGCGCGAAGACGCCAATCGAAGCCGCGACACTGGGACGCGATCGCACCCGCCGCATCCGTCCGGACTGGGAACAAGTGAAAACCCAAATTATGCGCGAAGCCGTGCTAATCAAGTTTCTAACTCACCTAGAGATTCAATCCATTTTGCTTTCGACCGGCGATCGCCCAATCGTGGAGGATTCTCCCACTGATTATTACTGGGGTTGCGGTGTAGAAAAAACTGGACAAAATCATTTGGGAAAAATCCTGATGAGTGTCCGTCAAGAAATCCGGCAACGGTTAGGAAAAAAGTAGCGTTACTCCTTTGTGAATTTATATATTTAGCTAATCTGAATTAGCGATTTTTTTAGGGAAAATATTTTTAGCTTTTCATAGCATGTCTTATATAAACTGTCAACATTTTTGAGTTATTTTTCCTTGAAAATATTAAAGTTAACAATAATTTTAAAACTTTTATAAGATCAATAGTTTTACGAATACCCAGTATGACTTTTCAGTTACAGAATAGAAATATACAAAAACATTCATGCCTGAATTTATAAAAGTGGTGGATAGAGGGAATGAGCTTAAGTGATAATACGCAAACAATGCAGCACGAAATAGACCAAGCAAGCTTATTACACGGAATTACCAATCGGATTCGGCGATCGCTAGAATTGCCAGAAATTTTGACATCGACAGTCGCTGAAATTCGCTCATTGCTTGAAACCGACCGCGTGATGATTTATCGGTTTCATGCCGATGGCAGTGGAGAAGTGATTGCCGAGGCAATTGATAACAATCGCCTGCCATCTTTGATAGGGCTAAATTTTCCGGCTGATGACATTCCTCCCCACGCCCGCGAGATGTTTCTGAAAGCTCGCCAGCGCTCAATTGTCGATGTTTCCTCAGGGTTGATTGGTCTGAGTTCCTTGGATTGCGCCCAGACAGGTACTGCTTTGAAGGCGGAAGATGTTCGCTATCGCCCAGTAGATTCCTGCCATATTGAATATCTCACGGCAATGGGAGTCACATCTTCCCTCGTGGTGCCGATTCTATATCATGATGCCCGCACGCAGGAGACCCAGCCGGAACTATGGGGTTTATTAGTCTCTCATCACGCTGAATCGCGTTCGGTTTCGGAACAAGAACTGCAAATCGTCCAGTTAGTGGCAGATCAAGTTTCAATTGCGATCGCTCAATCTACCTTACTCGAACTCGCCTGCGCCCAAGCAACGCGGGAAGCGCGGATTAACCGAGTCGCCACCCTGCTCCATGCACTACCAACGATTCAGCTTTCTGAAGCCCTTACGGAAACGGTTGCAGCCTTTAAAGGTTGTGGGGGCAGAATTTACATAGCGGCAGAAAATCCAAGTCAAGCAATCCTATTTGCCTGCGGCGATCAACCGATGCTAGGAGCCATCGGGAAAGATCGTCCGCTTGAAGAGCATCCCGTTTGGCAGGAATATTTAAAATTACAAGACACTGCCTGCAATCCCATCAAGGCAGTGACGGATCTCTATAAAGAACCTCATCTGCGAGTCATCGCGCCAGCGTTCCGCACGACTCGAATTCGGGGCATCCTGATTGTCCCCCTCCAGTATCGTCAGCAGTTTCTGGGATACTTGTGCATTTTTCGTAATGAAATTGATACGGAAACTTTGTGGGCTGGAAATTTCGACCCGGATCGGAGACAACTGCAACCTCGTAATTCCTTTGAGGCATGGAGGGAACTGAAACGAGGTCAAGCACAAGCGTGGACGCCGGGAGAAATTGAACTCGCTCAAGCCTTGGGTCATCACTTCTCAATGGCGATTGAGCAGTATCTCCTGTACACACAGGTGCAGTCTCTCAATAGCAACCTGGAGCATCAAATTCAAGAGCGAACTGTCCAGCTAGAACAGTCCTTAGAGTTTGCCAAAGTCCTCAAGCAAGTCACAGACCAAATTCGCAGCACTCTGGATTTAGAGAAGATCCTACAAAGCATTGTGCAGGAAGTCAGGAAACTGCTAAGCACAGACCGAGTGGTAATTTACCAGTTCACCAGAAGTTGGCAAGGGGAGGTGGTTGTAGAAGCAGTGACAGGCAGATGGAACTCAATTCTGGGAGAGATATACGAAGATGAATGCTTTCCTCAGGAGTACGCCTCTGCTTACCAGCAAGGAAGGATTCGAGCAGTTCATAACGTAGCTGAGTCAGATTTGCATCCCTGTCATATAGAGTTTTTACTGAAAATTCAGGTTCAAGCCAACTTAGTTGTCCCGATTAACATGGGGGAACAGCTATGGGGGCTACTAATTGCCCATGAGTGCCAAGCTCCTAGGGAATGGAAGACTGCTGAAATTGATTTGCTGCAACAGCTGGCAAATGAAGCCGCGATCGCAATTCAGCAAGCCGAACTCTACGAACAAAGCCGTAGTGCCGCTGCGACTGCTACCGCTCAAGCACAACAGTTAGAACAAGCTGCCGAACAACAGCAAGCATTGTTTGGAGTAATTACGAAGATTCGAGAATCCCTCGATCTAAATACAATCTTCAAAGCAACGACCACTGAAGTCCGACAACTGCTAGGGGCTGACCGAGTGGCAGTATTTCGCTTATATTCCGCCTCTGGCTCGCTGGATGATGAATTTGTCTCAGAAGACGTATTACCAGCTTTAAAGCCGATTTTAGGAACCAAAGTTTACGACCGCCACTTTTCCCAAAACTATGCTGTACTTTATCAACAGGGTCGGATTCAAGTAGTTGATGACATCTACAACGCAGGCTTAACTGATTGCCATATCGAGCTGCTGGAGCAATTTCAAGTCCAAGCTCAACTCGTGGTGCCACTGCTAAAAGGGGATACCCTTTGGGGATTGCTCTGTATCCATCAATGCTCGCAAAAGAGACATTGGGATGTCTCGGAAATTGAGTTCGTCACCCAGACTGCTGTTCAGCTGGGAGTTGCAATACAGCAAGCAGAATTACTCGCTCAAACCCAGCATCAAGCAGAACAACTCGCTTGTGCCCTCCAAGAATTACAACAAACCCAAACCCAGCTGATTCAGACAGAAAAAATGTCGAGTTTGGGACAGCTAGTTGCAGGTGTGGCTCACGAAGTCAACAATCCGGTTAATTTTATTTACGGCAATCTCATTCACGTTGGCGAGTACGTAAAAGATTTGATCGATCTGTTGCATCTATACCAGGAGCGTTACCCCCATCCCGATCGGGAGGTTGCCAAACACGCAGAAGCAATCGATTTGGAATTCATTGCTGATGATCTGCCGAAAATGCTGTCGTCAATGAAGGTGGGAGCCGACAGAATCCGTCAACTGGTGCTGTCTCTGCGGAATTTCTCTCGCCTTGACCAAGCCGAGATGAAACGGGTGGATATCCATGAGGGTTTAGACAGCACGCTGTTAATCTTGCAACATCGACTCAAAGGGAAGGGTAATACTCCTACGATTGAAGTTGTAAAGGCTTATGGCGATCTGCCCTTAGTTGAGTGTT
Organism: Trichocoleus sp. DQ-U1; assembly: GCF_039961925.1. Lineage (NCBI taxonomy): Bacteria > Bacillati > Cyanobacteriota > Cyanophyceae > Leptolyngbyales > Trichocoleusaceae > Trichocoleus > Trichocoleus sp. DQ-U1. The sequence goes on from NZ_JAMPKB010000028.1 coordinate 64,002, forward strand.
ATGCTGGTCAGCTCAATCAAGTGTTTATGAATGTCCTTAGCAATGCGATTGACGCGCTGGAGCAGCAAAACAACTGGGATCGATCGAACCACCCGATGGAAAGGGGAGAAGCTGCTGGTTATTTGCACCACGCAAGTGACACAGATACTGCCCTAACATCATCAGACGTTAAAACTTCACCCGCTCAGATTACTATCCGCACCTTTTTGAAGGAGGAAGCAGAAAGAATAAAAGGTGAAAAAATACAGGAGCAAGAAGGAAGGATAAAGCATGAAACCGATTCACTTATTCATCCTTTCATCCCTCATCCTGCTAACGTGGTGATTCAAATTATTGATAATGGCTCTGGTATGCCAGAGGCGGTGCAGGCGCAAATCTTCGATCCTTTTTTCACGACAAAGCCGGTTGGTAAAGGCACGGGTTTGGGACTGTCGATCAGCTATCAAATTGTGGTGGAAAAACACGGCGGCGTCTTTAAGTGTTCTTCTCAACCAGACAAGGGCACTGAGTTCTGGATTGAAATTCCCGTTCGCCCACAAAATTGAAAGAAGCAATTGATGCTGGGCCAAAAAACGAACTCTCTACACACTCGGAACCTCACCGCTAACCCCTCTCCGTTGACGGAGAGGGAATATTGAACTCCTTCCCGTTGACCGGGAGGAGCAGGGGTGGGGTTAAACTCTGAGTGCTAAAGACAGCATAAATTAGAACTTGCGATCGCTCGAAAAAGTTTTACGGGCAAATTTTCTCGATAGCGATCGCTGCCATTTTAGTACCTGTTTGCTGACCGGGAACTGGTGCAGCAGCACGTAGAAGCAGGGAATAATAAACAAGGTTAGCAGCGTCGCCAGAGATAGACCGGAAAACACCACAACGCCTAACGGTTGTAGAAATTCTGAGCCTTCCCCGATTCCCAGCGCCAAAGGAAACAAGCCGAGAACTGTGGTGATGGTGGTCATCATAATCGCTCTCAGGCGCATGGGAGCAGCTTTTAAAATCGCCGCTTGTCGGTCGATGCCTTCTTGTTCGTGAATCTGGTTAGCCAACTCCACCATGATGATGGCGTTGTTTACCACAATCCCCACCAGCAGCACCGCACCGACTAGCACCGTAGCACCGATAGCGGTTTGAGTGATATAAAGTCCCAGAATGCCCCCCGCTAAAGCCAGGGGCACCGTGAGCATAATTACCAAGGGGTCAATCAAGGAGTTGTATTGTACCGCCATGACGACGAAAACCAAGAAAGCAGCTAAACCTCCTAAAATTGTCAAGGAGTTTTGCAACTGCTGATTTGTTTCCGCTGTCGAACTAGGTATCACGCTCACGCCTTCGGGTAATCGCAAATTCCCTAGTACCTCGTCTACCTCTGTCAGGGCGTCGCTGAGGTTAGCTCCTTCGCTCAGACTACCCGCAATGATAAAAACCTGTCGTTGGTTAATCCGCTGAACTTCACCGGGGGCTTGACCTTCGGAAATGGTCGCGACATCACCCAGCCGAACTAAGCTGTTGTTATTGACAAATAAGGGGATTTGTGCAAGTTGAGAAGCGCGTTCTACAGATTCTTCATTGAATTGTACGCGCACATCCACTAAGCGATCGCCTCTTTGCAACTGAGTCGGTACTGACCCCTCGATTGCTGTCTGAATCGTTTGCCCAATGTCTTGCGTCGTCAACCCCAACTCCTCTGCACGCTCCCAATCTGGTCGAATCTGCACTTCTGGTTGTCGAGAGTCGGCATCAGGTCGGAAAGTTGCACTTTTTACTCGCTCATCCAAGGCTTGCAGCGCTTGCCGCCCCGCTTGTTGCAACCGCTGCTCATCGTTTCCCTGGAGGATGATATCCACATCCGCCCCCCGCACTGGCGAGTTACTGAGGATAATCCCCCGTACCTGACCGGGATTCAATCGCAGACGAATCCCCGCCAAGTTCAGTTTGTTAAACTCTTGATTGACTTTCTCAACAAACTTCTCGACATCTGTACCTTGCTTGAGGGTAATTGAGCTGGAAGCGCGTAGGGGATTGGCATTCGTGTTGCTGCCGAACAGAGAACCTCCGGCTGTGCTAAATACATAGTCGCTTTCTGGCTGTTTAACCAGGATTTCGTCCACCAGTTTCATCACTTTTTGGTTAGTTTCCACGCTAGTTCCAGGAGGAAACTGGGCAAACAAATTTGCTTGACCTGTATTAATCCGAGGCAGAATTTCTTGAGGAATTTGACCGACCATCCACAAACTACTGCCGCCGAAAAGCAGAATAATAGCGGCGATTACTAACAACCGATAACGCACTACTCCAGTCAGAAAGCGGGTATAGCTGCCAGTCGCTGCCTCAAATCGGCGGTTAAATTCCCGTAAAGGCCAAAACTTACCTAGGCCACTCGACCACTGGATAGCCAACAACCGGGAACTGAGTGCTGGCACCACGGTCAGCGCCACCAATAGAGAGGCAGCTACAGAAAAACTAATGGTAAGAATTAATTCATTAAATAGCAGGGAGAAAAAGCCACCAATCAGCAAAAACGGCAGTACAGACACCAAGTTAGTAGTGGTAGAGGCAATTAGCGCCGATTCCACCTCGCGACCGCTGCGTTCTGCTTGATCGATTACTTGCTGGCTATTCATACGGGCTTTGCTATCCTGACCCGGAGTCATGCCAGCACCTTCGGCAATTGTCTCCATCATTACGATAGAGTTGTCTACGACAATCCCCACACCCAGCGCCAAACCACCTAAGCTGAAAATGTTGATGGAGAGTCCAAATAGCTGCATTAAGATAATCGCCGCGATGGTCGCTAGGGGAATGGCGATGATAATAATTAAAGTTTGACGGGCGCTACCGAGAAATAGCATCACCGCCACCGCTGCCAACCCTGCACCCAGCAATCCGGAACTGGTCACGTTGGAGATCGAGTTGCTGATAAATTTCGACTCATCCAGCGTTGCTAACAGTTTCATATCTTCGGGAATCACCCCAGCTTGGCGCAGTTCTTCGATCCGTTTTTTAATTCCATCCACAACCTCGATAGTATTGGCATCCGGTTGCTTTTGGATGCTGAGTTTTACCGCTGGTTGCCCATTCAGATAGACAAATACCCGCTGGTCTTCTGTCCCATCAATGACTTCGGCAAAATCTCTTAGATAAACGCGAGATTGCGGTAAAAGCGCGGGGCTTTGCGCTCCTACTGGGCTGGGGGTTGGGGAACCAACTTCAAAGGAGAGATTGCTAATTTCTTGGGCATTCTGAAAGCGTCCGACGGTGCGGGTTAGTGGTTCGGAGTCAGCGCCTTGCAAGCGACCGCCAGAGAAATCCTGGTTGCGATCGCCTAAAGCATTTAACACATCTGTTAAACTCACCCCCAGGGCTTGTAAGCGATTCAGGTCAATTTGCACCCGGACTTGTTCTTCCACCCCACCCGCAACATCGACAGAGGCGACACCATTGACAACACCGAGTTCGCGGGATAATTCTTCATCGGCAAATACTCGTAAATCCGCCTCTCCTAAAGAAGAAGATTGCAGCGCCACTTCGTAAACGGGTAGCTGGGAGGGGTCAACTTTAAATAAGCGGGCATCTTCGATGGTACTGGGGAGTCTGCTGCGACCCCGGTTAAAGGCAGCGGTGGCATCGTTTAGCGCTTGGTCAATGTTCCCTCCCGGTTCAAAGTACAAGTCTAAACTTACTTGCCCTTCGCGGGTTTGGGAGTAAACTTGCACCACTCCTTGTGTGGTACTTAATGCTTCTTCTAGCGGTTTGGTGATTTCGTCAACTGCTACCTCTGGAGAGATTCCAGGGGCTTCTAGCCGCACGCCAATCCGGGGATAGGTGATAGACGGCAGCAAATCAACTTGCAGTTGGGAGAGAAAGAAGACTCCCAGCACCAACGTAGCGATGGTGAGCATGAGTGTGCCGATGTGACGGCGGATGGCGATCGCGCTTAGGCTAAATCCAGACATAATAATTTTGAATTTTGAGTTCTGAATTTTGAGTGAATTCGGAATTTTGAGTGCATGAGTGAGTTTTGAATTAAGAAGTCAAAGCTCAAAACTCAAAACTCTACGGCTTTGCGGTTTCTGATAAAACACTTAAGCTGACAAGTTCGCCATCTTTGAGCGGCTTACCAGCGCGGCTGACAAATCGCTCTCCCGGCTTTAATCCCGACAGAATTTCTACTTTTCCATTTACGCGATCGCCCACTGTCACCGATCGAGCCTGCACTCTTGGCTGTTGCCCTTCACGAGTCACAACAAACACCGTCGCTTTACTAGATTTGGCATTTTCTTGGGAGTTGGAAGCGCTCTCTCCCTCGCTCCTTGCCTGTCCCCCTTGTGCCTGCCTCCCTTGTGTCTGTCCTCCTTGTGCCTGTCTCCCTCTCTCTCCTGCTTCTTGCAGCGCTGTTTGCGGCACCACTACCCGTTGGGACGCATTTGAGGCAAAGCTGACCCGTGCCAATAGTCCGCTGCCGATCTCACCCTTGGGGTTGGCAATCGTGACTTCTACCGGCACTTGACGAGCCGCTACATTCGCCGCCGGAGAAATGCGAGCCACTTGTCCAAGAAATTCCCTGTTTTTGAAGGCATCTAATTGCACCCGCACCGATTGTCCAGCCCGGATATTTGACAATTCCAATTCTGAAACTGGCACCACTACTGTGACGCGGCTGAAATCTCCAATTTTCAAGATTTCACTACCTGGATTCGCTAAATCCCCCGGTTCTAACCCTTTAGCAACGACAACGCCGCTAATGGGGGAAGTTAATACTGAATAAGATTGGCGTTCGCGATTTTGAGCCAGTACAGATTGTTGCGCCTTGACTCTGCCTTGAGCCGCTACGACTGCTTGCTGTTCTGTACTCACCTGTGCCTGAGCAGAGAGCAAAGCTTGTTGAGCCGTTTGAGCTTCGGTTTGAGCTAATTCTGCTTGTTGCTGCGCGATCGCGCCCTGTCTCGCCAAGCCAGCCAGTCGAGCTGCATCCCGCTGTGTTTGCTGCAATTCAACTTTTGCCTGTTCCACCTGTGTCCGGGCATTCGCTACCTGAGTTCGGGCGCGGGCAACTTCTGCTTGAAGCGTTGCGAGTTCTGCTTGCGCCTGATTCACGCTAGTCAATAAGGTGGTGTCATCTAACTGGGCAACAATTTGACCCTGCGCTACCCGATCTCCCACATCTGCTTTAAGAGAGAGCAGCCGTCCTTCCACTTGGGGTTGCACCGAGACTTCTCTGAGTGGGCGAGTCGTGCCGATAAATTTTACATCTTCTTGGAGCGATTCGCTGCGAGCGATCGCCACATCCACTGGTGTAGGTTTTCCTTGTCCCCCTTCCTGCCCTCTGGGAGATTGAGCCTCCGCTTCTGCTTTCGGCAGAATGCCACAACTGGTCAACCCAGGCATCCCTAAAACAGCAAATATCAATATAAATAGGGGAATTTTTTGATTTTGCCGTTGGCTTGTTGATTTTTGACTCGTTTGCTGCCGAGAGGCTTGAGCAGCAGATATATCAGGAGACATACGCTTAAGTTGCACTTGGGTGTTCCACTCAGGAGACGGTTCGGACTCGCCTTGGGCGGGGCTGTCCAGCGGTGAGATGCAAAGGCAACAGGTTAGCTCTGTGCCTGCCTGTCTATTTAGACTGCTGATAGTTTACAAACGTTCACTTTACAAATCATAAAGTGTGAAAGCAGTTCTCTTAGTCAGCCTTAAGGTCGGATTTTGGCATTTGCCTTCTGGTTTTGGGCAAGCGATCGCCCTGAGCAACATTCCAGCTGCTATGCTTTTTTTAAAACCCTTGACAAACTCTCAAATCCTTGCGTTACCAATTCTTGCGGGTTAAAAATCTATTTCTGTCAGTCGTCCTGGCGGTGGCTGGGACTGTAGTCATTAGGGCATCCGAGAACGTACCCGTACAGGCTCGTCCCGCTCCTGTATTTACACGCCATTTAGAGACAATTCAAAGCAGCGTACCGCCTGGGTTGATTATGCGCTTGCCGTCCCAAATTCTCCTCAGTGGCCCCACCGATGTAGATCCTTCTGAGTTGATTGTCCGCGTCTTCCCCTCAGAAACTCCGTTAGCTTATACTGTTAGCCTTTTTACCTGCTACAGTAATCCCCAACCGTGCTTAGTCGGAAGTTTTTCAGTTGAGAGAAAGACTTCTCTCAATGCGATACGAGAATTAGAAAAACATAAAAAAGCAGGCGACCCCATCACCTTAAGGAAAGATATTAGAGGATATTTGTTAGAAGGAAAAAAGCAAAAGCCATCCTATGAATTTTCTTCCGTAATGTGGCAGCAGGATGACTTTATTTATCGCGTTAGTTTTCCCACCATAGAACGGTCAAATATTCTCTTGATGGCTAATTCAATGGCTAACGATGTGCCGCTTTTCCGCAGGTTTTCTCGTCCACTTCCCTGATACTCATCCCAAGTTGCGTTCAGACAAAGTAGGGTCTTGAACGCAACTTATTAGTATTAATTCCAGTAATCTACAATCCGCTGAGCGTCTCTAGCAGCTTCTCCACTTCAGCATTATGGTCGAGGAAGGAGAACAAATGTTTATAGCGCAGAATTCCCTGTTTATCCAGTACGAATTGGGCTGGCAGAGGCGCACCCAAAGCTTGACCCGTACAGTAAGCTCGAAACGTCCGACAACTGGGGTCGCTGAGCAAGGGCATCTTTAAACCCAGGTCTTTGACAACCGTTTTGCTCTGCTGTTCGTCGGTACTGGTAATCATCAACACCTCGACGCCCAAACTGGTAAAGCGCTCGTAGTTTTCATTCAGCGCTTTGATGTGAGGAAAGCAGAACGGGCAATATTGCTTTTCGGTGAAGATGCGGGTGAAAGCAAGGATGACGGGTTGCTTTCCCCTGTAATCAGATAACTTGACTTTACCGCCATTAGTGATGTCCGGCAGTTCAAATGCTGGAGTCGTTTCTCCCAGATTTAAACTGCTGGTTGCTGGAATCGGCAAGAAATTCTCAAAGAAGCGTTGATTTAACAGTCCGCTAAAGTCAGTAGATGTCAGCATTGGTATATCATTTTGGTCTTATTGCTGTAATTGTAATAGTTCTTTACTTTTTTGCGAACGGGGGCGAATCATGGAGAGCGATCGCATTCTTCATCCCCAACAAAAATCGCATCCCCCTTAAGTTGGAGATGCGATCGACTTTAAGCTTTTGGCGTATTCTTGTTATCAATTGAGAGTTTTGTCAATGACTAAACTGACTTTGATGTTGTAACCAAAAGCTTTCTTGAACGCTGCTTCTAAATCTGGCAACTTCTTTTGAGCTATCCGGAAAATGGGCAGGGATGGAACTTTAATGTAGGCTTCCCCATTACTGAAAGCGATGAGTTTTCCATGCTGACTCATCAGATGTTTCGTAGTGGGTCGCGGAATCTGCAAAATCACACCATTCCAGATTAGGTCTAGCATATTCTGAATTGCTTGTTGCATTGGCTTGAGGTGGTCGATTTTCTCCAGATTTACAGGCAGTTCTAGTTGTACGAAATTTTCAGCTTGCATTGTTTATTCCTAATTCAGAGCGATTGTTGGAAGTGGGAAGAGGGTATTGCTTATCTCTGCTTCCCAGAGCCGATACGTCTATAGTCCTGGAAGTGGATAGGTTTAACGGCTCTGGATTGATAGCAATTTTGGCTCTAGTTTCAAAACTGAGCCAAAATTGAGCCAAGCCATAAGTTGGTAGAAGTTATAAAAGTTAAATATGTATCGATGGGTATTAAAGGATAAGCATGGCAGCTACTATCAGAGCATCCAAACAGGGGCTAGAAATTGTTGAGCAAGCTAGAAGGAAAAAAGGATGGAATAAACAGGCTGCTATCTGGGGTGAAAAGCATAACTTAAAGCGATTTTGGCGTTCTATACCAATTGATACAGATGCCTTTGCCGGAATTTGTAAAGCCGTAGGAATTGAGGACTGGGAAGAGATTGTTGATAACAGTCCACTAACCAAGACAAATTCGAGAGCCGAATTTTTTGCTTATGATGATGTCTGGGTTGGTCGAGAACAGTTACAGCAGATTGCAGGTATATAGAGTACATTGAGGTCAGTGCATGAACAGGTAGAATGAAACCTTACTCCATCGACTTTCGAGAAAAAGTAGTCAAAGCATACGAACAAGAAA